>CAZNMB010000006.1:0-19000 GCA_964574095.1 uncultured Dehalococcoidia bacterium | reverse complement strand
CGCCTCGATGCAGGATGCCATGCAGCTCAAGCAGTTCTCGGCTCAGACCGGAGCGAGCACTACAGAGCTCCAGAAATGGCGAGCCGTGGCTGATCAGGTTTCGGGATCTGGTGCCGCTGTTGCCGACTCAATCAAGGCCATCGTAGCCAATCAGGAAAAAATCAAGCTTGGACAGGGCAACATATCCGGATACCAACTTCTTGGCATCAATCCGAATCAAGATCCGTTTGAGGTGCTCAAGCAGCTACGCGAGAAAACCGCCAATCTATCGGATGGAATGCGTCGGAACATCATGGGCCAATTCGGTGTGTCATCGGAATTGACCGCGACACTTGAGCTTACGAATGCTCAGTTCGACAAGATGGCAAAACGCGCGTGGGCTATTCCCCCGTCAATGATCGATGGAATGAACCGCGCCCGAGCGAGTATGGAACAGTTCAAGAATTCCGTGATGTATTTCACTGCAGAACTCGCCACGAAACTCGGGCCAACGATTGAGAAGGTATCGCAGTTTTTGACTCGCTTCGTTGGATTCATTATCCACGGAGTCGAGGACATAGACAAACTGGTGCGGAGCACAATCGGATGGCGAGCCGCGCTGATTGCTCTCGTTGCTGTACTGGCCGTGATGAATGCCGAGTTTCTGTTGTCACCTATCGGAATGTTTACGACGGGTGTGATCCTTCTCATGGCTGTTCTGCAGGATCTTGCAGTATACAGTTCCGGGAAAGGGCGGAGTCTGTTCGGATTCCTGATCGAAAAGTTTCCTGGGTTGAGTGGTCCTCTCAAGACTGCGTTCGAATTGTTTACCGGTCTTGGACAAGCCCTAAAGGGTCTTTTTCAGGGAGACTGGACTGGATTCGATAAGCTCATTGCGAAATGGGAGAAACTTGACGGAATCCTAAAGAGCGTTGCCGATCTCGTGCTCGGCTTCCAGGGGCGAGCGGAAGAAACATCAGCCGGCGATATCGCGAAGAAAGGTGTCAAGGAGATAGGAGACGCCAAGAACCTCAAGCAGCTCGCGCAGGGAATATACGATCTTGGCGTATCGGGTGCCGCGGCAATCGGTCTGCATCCTCTTACGGGAAAAGCTGCCGAGTCATGGGCAATGAGTGGCTATGGGCCAACAGCTAAACATCTGCAGAATATCTCCAATGAGATTCAGCAAAATAATACGTTCAACATGACTCCGGATCAAAAAGCGGAGCAGGAAAGAATCAAGAATCTCACGACCGACATGCTCCAGAGCGTGTACAACCGAGTGAACGCACAGAACTCTGGAACGGTGAAGGAAAAGTGAACCGATGAGCATCAACACCATCAAAGTCGGGACGCGACGAGACCTAACCAATCCTCAGTCATTCCTCGATTCTCAATCAGCCGCCGTCCTCATGAGACAGGGAATCAATGGAATAGCCGGGTGGGTGTTCGACATTCCAACCGGAGAAACGGTTGATCTCAACTCGGATATCACCGAGCACTACACGGAATCAGGGTCATTCGTCGAGGACCATATAGTCCTCAAACCGATTCAGATCACACTCACAGGATTCAAGGGCGAGCTGATCTACACTCGGCCGGTGAAAAACTCGTTCCAGGACGCGGCGACTGTTCTCGCGAGCGTTCTGTCAATGGTTCCGGCATATGCAAATCCGTTGACTCCGCAAGCGTCGGCGAAAGCTGCTCGAGTGATAACTCAGGCTCAGTACATTGCAAAACAAGCCGAAGATATCCAGAAACGCGGATCGAATCTCGTGAAGTTTTTCACGGGAGACGACAACTCGCAAAACTTGCAGCAGAAGGCATTCTCTCAGATATCCGCTCTATGGAACTCGAAACAGATCGTCACGGTTCAGACTCCGTGGACCTATTTCGATAACATGGCAATTGTCAACATCGGGTTCAAGCAGGATGCCAATTCAAATGATTACACGGATATCACGGTAGTCCTGAAGGAAATGCGGTTCGTCAATGTGGAAACTACCACGTTTGACTCAGGCGCCTACAAATCAGCGATAGATGCTCAAAAAGCTGCGCCGGCCGACAATGGGCAAGCCCAGGGATCGGAAGTCACTGGAGACAGCGCCTTGTATAAAGCGATTGCCGTTCCTCTACTCGGGGCGCCGAAATGACACAAATCAATGGTCTCACGTCTTCGCCCTCTCAAACTCTCACGATTGCCGACCCGAACACGGGAAAACCGATATCGATTTCTCTCACGTTTCGACCGCGGACTCAAGAATGGTACATCGGCATCACATTCGGAACATGGTCTCTTGCGAGTCTCAGACTTTCCTATTCGCCGAATGTTCTGATTCAGTATTCCAATGTCATTCCGTTTGGACTGTTGGTTCAAACTTCCGATCAAGGTGATCCATCATTGATCAACGATTTCGTTTCAGGACGCGCCGCGCTCGTTCTTCTCACTTCCTCGGAAGTCTCGGACATCGAGACGGGAATTGAATCGGGAGCGATAACCGGATGAAGTTCCTGCGGAATTACGAAATCAGGATCAAGACTCCGTACGGTGATCAGATCACAATAAATCCACCGGTCTCTGCTCAGATCGATGTCGATCGTAACGTAATGGCATCGGCGAATACTGCAAGCGTCACTGTCTACAATCTCGCGCCGTCGACCAGATCGAAGATCTACAAGGATCGATTCCTTTTCACCGAATACTGGCAGATGATTATCATGGCTGGCTACGAAAATAAGCTCTACGAGATATTCCGCGGGAACATTCAGGAAGCGTATAGCTACAAGCAGCGAACGGAGTGGATCACAAAAATCGATGGATATGACGGAATGTATGCGATCCAGAATGGTTTTGTGTCCGAGACAGTGGCCGCGGGAACACCGAAACAGGACATCATAAGCCGCATGGTGAGTACGATGCCGAACCTTATCGAGGGCGTAATCGGCGGCTCAGTTTATGGAACATCTGACCGCGCGCAAGTTCTTGTCGGATCATCCTATGATTCGATTCAACAATTGTCGGGTGGAAAAGCATACATCGACGGCGAAAAACTGAATGTACTTGATTCAAATGAGGCGATCTCCGGAGACGTGTTCAAAATCAACTCGGACAACATTTTCGAGACGCCTCGCCGGCGAGATACATATCTTGAAGTGCAGACGTTATTCAGTCCAGAGATCAGAATGAGTCGATTATGTCAGCTCAACAGCCGTGTAACTCGATACAATGGTCAATACAAAGTCTATGGCGTGAAACATAGCGTCTTGATATCTGAAGCACAGATGGGCGAAGCGACAACAATGCTTTCATTGTTTGCAGGATCAGCGCCATTCCTCCTGGAGAACGAGAAATGAGCCCGACCGAACAGATGCCGCCCGATCTTCGAATACTACTCGATGAACTCAAAGCAGAGATCTTTGCAACGCTCAATTGCGTGGAGATCGGGAAGATCGAAACCGTGACACCCGGGAAACAGACAGTAGAGATATCCATCCAGATCAAGCGCGTATCGGAGTCAGGCGAATCAATTCGATATCCTGTTCTTGTCGACTGCCCATATTTCGTTCTGCAGGGCGGCGGCGCATATCTCGATATGCCGATCAAGGCCGGCGATTTCTGTCTGGTGCTATTCAATGACCGAAACATTGACAACTGGTGGAAAGCGGCCACCGTTTCAGATCCCGCGGATTTCCGTAAACATTCGCTATCGGACGGGATCGCAATCGTCGGTCTGAATCCGTCGTCGTCCGTTCTCGATATGGACGGTACTTGGGTTAGACTTCTCGGAACATCTGGACCGGGTAGCGAAGAGCCTGCAGCGCGGCAAAATGATGCTGTTCAGGTCACATCGGCCACCGATTCGGCGTTCTACACATGGCTCGCTGCGGTAGGAACGGCCACGGGAGTCGGTGCTCCGCCATCCTCGATTACCGGGAAGGTCACTGGCGGTAGCTCTGAGGTGAAAATAGGATGAGGGTACGGACACTTGATTCTTCGGGCGACTGGTCATTCGGATCGGGCAAACAGAACTATCTATCAGATCTCGGAGCTCTCGAACAGTCGATAGTCACCCGGCTCAAACAATGGCGGGGTAATTGCTTTTTCGCCATTGAAGAAGGCATTGACTGGAATAACTTGCTCGACATAGGAACGGCCGCTCTCCTCGATCTTGATATTAAGCGGGTGATTCTTCAGACTGGTGGCGTGTTGCGAATCTCTGATTATGCGAGTACAATCGACAGTATGACGCGGGCGGTGAGTATTTCCTGTACGATCAACACGATTTACGGCGATCTCGCATTCCAGGAGATGGTTTAGATGTCGGATGTTCTGGATGACACCGGGCTTTCGATGCAGACCCTGACGGACCTCGTCGACGGTCTCACGGCCGGATTGCAGGAAATCTATGGATCGGACATCAATGTTGATCCCGATTCCCCCGATGGGCAAGCCATAAATCTCATCGCGCAATTTGGAATCGATATTCGAGAGGTGCTACAGTCTATTTTCGCGAGTTATGATCCCGATCAGGCCGCGGGCACTACGCTCGATCAACGGGTGGTATTCAACGGTCTCAAACGAAAAGGTGGCTCGTTCACAGTCCTTCTCGTTGATATCACGGTCGACAGGAACGTTTCGATCGTTGGGCTCAATGATCCAACATTGATCGACATCCCTTCGGGAACCTATACGGTCAAAGATGACGCGGGTAATCAATGGGTTTTGCTCGAATCAGTCGATCTCACCGCGGGAACCTCATCGCTCAGTTTCCGATCCGTTGCAATGGGCGCTGTGACGGCGACAGTAGGAACCATCACGACGGCCGTAACTGTCGTCGCGGGCGTAACGGCAATCAACAATTCTTCAAGCGTTTCCATCCAGGGAGTAGATGAGGAAACAGACATCCAGTTAAAACTCAGGCGACGTCGAAGTATAGCCAATTCATCTACCGGATACCTTGACTCTGTGGAGGGCGCCCTTCTCGCGGTGACGGACGTGACGAATGCCAAGGTGTACGAAAACGTCACTGATTCGACAGATGGCGATGGAATCCCCGCTCATTCCATTTGGGCGATAGTGGAGGGCGGATCGGATGCCGATATCGGCCTCGTGCTGTATGCCAAGAAAACGGCAGGCGCGGGATTTTACGGATCGGTTGATGTAGATGTCCCTCGACCGAACGGCACAACCTATCCGGTGAAGTTTGACCGTGCGGTCGATACGAATCTGTACGTGAGATTCAGCATTGATCTTCCGGGCGGAGTTATCGACACCGACAACCTGAAGGATCTGATAGTCAATAACCTGTCCTGGGAGCTCGGGAATCCGGCAATCGGATCGGTCATATCGGCCTACGTGCAGGGGCTCAACTCAAGCTATCAGATCACCGGGATGCAAGTTTCGGATGACGATGCGAGCTGGTATGAAATCGTCAATACACCGACAAAGGCGAGCCGATTTGTGATGTCGACGGCACGCATCACGATATCATAGGGAGAAGTGAACAATGCCCCTCAACATTACCCATAAGAAAAGTACCGCGATTGTCAATAATCCTGGATATGATGTGAGTGCCGATGCGTGGAACGACGATCACGACATATCGGGCGCCGGGTCTGCCGCAGAAGTCGACGTTCCGATCTCCATAGCAAATGGTGGAACGGGAGCCACTTCAGTTGCCGAAGCCCTTTCAGTCCTCGGAATCAATAGCGCGGCAAAATCATATGTGGTAGATACCATTGTCGATCTCAGGGACATCATAGGTGAAGATGGGCAGACCGCGCGTGTCCTGGGTTATTATTCGGCAACCGGCGGAGGGGGGGGACCAGTAAGAGCGTGGGACGGAGGCCATGCCGCAGGATACTGGACTGACAACGGTGGGTCGATAATTGTCCCGATTGGTGAAGACGGAAGCGGAGCATGGGTGTGCGCTGCTCAAACAATGACCGTCGACGAGTTTGGGGCAAAAGGCGATGGAGACGGGGCTGGTGGCGGAACCGATGATTCAACAGCTATTCTTGCGGCATATAGCCAGGCGCATTCATGGACGTCGTTACTCAAGTTCGGAGAGGGAAAAACATATAGGTGTGATTCACCAATCGCTCATGAGGCCGGGTATATCCAGGTGGATTTGTGTGGATCAACTATAGATTTCACGAATTGCCCCGGGGACTCAAATGGCTATTGTTATGCCATCGTTCCAAAATCTGGTGAAGACTCCGGGCCGTTACGAAAAACATTGATTAACGGCACGATAATTAAAGAATCCAACGAGTCAAGCGATGTCGACGGGGTATACCTAGGCCTTCCATCCGGCATGGCAGCGGGAAGTACTGCCCACGTAGATTTTGATACTCTCACGATTGAGGGGTTTAGAGACGACCTCGTAATTGGAGACCAAACATGGGACAACTCATTCTACGGATGTAAAATAGCTGCTTCATGGCAATATGGTGTGTACGTCAACACCATAACAAATGCTGGGGAAAATATCCATTTTTGGGGCGGCGTAATATATAACTGCCACAAATCCGATGATTCGGCGTATGGTCTATGTATTGAGACGGCGTCAAATCCCGATATCTATTTTCATTCGACGTCTTTCGATTTCAACGACTGCAACTATCTACAACACGACGGGCATCTGGTTTTCGCCGGAGCTCATTTTGAGGACGATAACACCGGTCCAATGGGTAGACATACCAATGTTTCGGCTCATTTTTCGTGCAACTTCGAGGCGTGCAAATTTTCTCCGCATACTACCGAGCGTCCATATCTTATCGAGGTCACCGGTAGTAACCAGATGATATCAATAACCGACGGAAACACCGACACCTATGGGGACAGTACAGAAATATTGCACGTGGTCTCTGGATCTCCGTTTGTATCTATCCGAGGACTGCACACATTAACACAGACAAACAAACCAATTCGAATCAGCGCGTACACCAATCTGTTGCGTAATGGTTCGTTCGAAACAGAGGACACCACAGGTTGGTCATATTCCGGATCTTCTGGGTATGCTCAATCTGTCCAATCGACTACCAAATATGAGGGTACGTATGCATGGGAGTTAGATGGGGATGCATCAGCGTCGGGCAATGCAGTGCTTGCTCAGTCAATTGTTCAGGGGATAATTCCCGGACTGCAATTGACCATTTGCGGAATGGTCAAAGTTGATGGGGTAACAGCTGGTCATGCTGTCATATCAGCATATTTTTACGATCAATCAGGAAATCAGATAAGCTCGTCGTATGTTTCAACTCAGCAATCAGGTACAGTCGATTGGGCACTCGTTGGCAATAAAGTACAGATTCCCCAGGGGTGTGCCAAGATAACCATTCAATTGCGCGGAGAGGCCATGGCTGTAGCTGGTGCTAAAGCGTATTTTGACCGAGTAGAGGCATGGATCACATGAACACTCAATATCGTGAATGGCCGCATAGGAGCAGAAATCCTTGGCATTGATGTTCGATCCGGCGATATTTGATCCTCACGTTTTCTCGATAATCTCCGTGGATACTATTTCCTCGCCATCCTATGATTTTGTCCCGGCAACTCCTCAAGATAATGATCTGATCGATTACTACACCAATCTGTTGATCATCCAGTATCACGACAAACCGAAGGCCCGAGCGACCATTTCGGCCTACATCGCAATTCTCATGATCTATGATGTGGCGATAAAGGCTCGTGATGCGTTCAACCTGGATACCGCCGAGGGCAATCAGCTTGATACGATAGGCAAATACGTAGGGGCAGACCGAATAGTGTACGGGACGTCCTTCACCCGTGCTTACTTCGGTTTCGCAGAATATGGGGATTCGGGACCATTCACATACAATCCGTTCATGAAATACCGGGCGACCGTTCCCGATGAGAAATGGTACAGCTATCGCGAGACCGGACGGTCGCTTTTCGCCCTGACCGATTCGGAACTGCTCACAATCATCAAACTAAAAATAATCCAGAACAACGCGGCGCCCAGTACGCAACTGATCGATGAGCTAAATTCCATCCTTTTTGTCGATCCGATGATTTTCACCGATCGGCAGAACATGAGCGTTGGATATATCTTTCCGGAACGAATGCGGACACTCATGACGATTGCGCAATCAGAAGGGCTGTTGCCTAAGCCGTCAGGAGTATCCTTGACCATTTCGTTCACAGGCGACACAACGGCCGTTTTCTCGTATAGTAGCTACGGAGGCGATATGCCAGATTTCGCGATAGGATTCGCTGCATACGGAGATTCGATTCCCCGGGGAGGATGGGCATACTATGGGTAAACTCGCTCGAGTAGACATGAAGATTTTCGGCTCCTCCGGAGGAACGACAGAGTTCGGGCAGTTCGGATCGGACGCCGCAGGGTCCGCGCTGACTACGAAAGACATTGCGACTATTCAGGCGCTTTCGCAGTATGCCGAGGGCTGGTATTCAGCCACCGCGTCACTCTCTGAGCCTCCTCGCGGTGAGGACATGAATGGCCTATTTCTGCTGATTACGACGCAGTTGCGATACCTTCTTCAGACCGGCGTCGCCGAATGGTCCACTGACCAGGATTACTACATCGGCTCACGGGTCCAGATCGGTGGTGTGATTTTCCAGTCCAAAACGGGAACCGACGGAAGCCCGAATACGGGAAACAATCCCGCTACCGACATCACAAATTGGGGAGTCAAGAGTGAAAACATTCCCGGTGATCTGTTCTTGTCGCTTGTTCAAGATCCGGTCACTCTCGGCGTTCGGGCGCTCATTCTAACCGGTCAGGTCATTACGATTGCGAACTACGCGGAACTGGTGTCGAATACCTACATCGGGGACGCAAACAACGCCAATACGGCCTATCAGTATTTCTATAAGTGCTCGGATTCCGGAGGAACGACAAGATCGACATCGGGGGCCTATTTCAAGCTCCCGGACTTCCGCGGCGTGTTTCTGCGTGGTCTCGATCTCGGCGCGACGCGAAACCCGAACGGAGCGACGGATTTTCTGGGAAATTATCGGGCGGATGCGATGCAGGGTCATTATCATCAGTTCACATCCTATGCCTCCGGAGGGGCCCCGGTAATAAGCCAGTCAACCTACGGTGGTGTTGGTACAACAGCGGCCGGTCCTGTAATCGGCAATGCATCAGCATTTCAGACATGGCAGATTTTGGGGCCTTCTACTGATGGAACCAATGGAACACCAAGAATCGACAAGGAAACACGCTCCATGCAGGGAGTCATCCAGATCGGAATCAGGTATTGAGGTGACAGAATGAGAACGGTAATTCACACGATAATCGATGGCAATGACATTGTTCTTGGATTCGCCGATCCGGTGATCGATCCTGTTGCCACGTCGATAAAGATCGAAGAGCTATTGAAATCGCTTCCTGAAGTGAAGGCAAATCAGGATCTCAACAATCAGATCATGACACTCAATCGAAAGGCCGCGATGCTTCCGAGGAATGCTCGATCTCAGTACAAGATTATTGCCGCGGATATCGAAAAGCTGCAGACTCAGGTTGGAAAGAATCTGATGGCAATCGATGTTCGCCGGCGGCAGATGGTTCTCGACAATCCGGTGTGGTGCAATCCTGGGAATGCCATCTCTCCTGACGGTGCAACTGTCTATGAATCGCTCATGCCCGAGACAGATTCCGAGTACAATGATGGAAAGACAGGGCATATCGTAGCGTCCACTCTCAAATCCGCTATCGATTCTCAAGGGCCAAACGAAGCCACGAAAATGGACGGCAAGCATATAGCTGACTACCGCGGGCTTGTAGTGTGGCTCCAGGGAAAGTCAGGATGGACAAGCCGCAACATCGTGTCACTTGGAGATGCGCCAAAAGGAAAGGAGATCCTCGAACCGAATCTCACTGAAACTCATAGGTCACAGATCATCGGACAGATGGAAGAGGAGCGCATATCGAAGCTCTCGGATGATGAAAAGGTCGCTGAAGCGAAATCGACTCAATCCATGGCAAAACAGCGCGTGACATCGATTCAGGCAGAAGTTACCGCAGGAATCACCGATCAGAAAGAGCTTAGCTCTGCGATATCCGAATACAAGTCGGAGCTCGCCGGGATCAACGATAAATACGGAACATCTCTGAAATGAAAAGCCCCGGTCAAGGCCAGGACGGTAGCCCTTAAGAAACAGCTTCTTTGAACTTCTCGATCCCTTCGAGCAATTCTTGAGCCGTGACATGATCCTCTTTATAAGTTCCGTCAGGACGGAGATACAGGATCGAACATCGGTCGGGCTTCGCGGCCAGTGCATATGCTGCAATCTGAATATGATGCCATTTGGCCTTGACACCGGTCTTGATGTCGGTCAGAAGCCGCTTCCCGCGAATGTCGCACAGAAGATCGTATCGACCCGCGTAACGATGGCCGTTTATCGACCTTGAAATGATCTGCTCGGTTGCGATTGCGTAGGCTTTCGTTACTGTCATCCATGCAGCGAAAGCATTGACATATTCCAGTGATTCGAGTTCTCGGCCTGCGTTGTCATATCTCGAGCCCATTGCATAACGCTGGCACAAATCGTGGACGGCCGTTCCTCGCTCTCGTGATTCTTCGGTCATCCACTGGCTGTCAATGTAGCCGGCCGCAACGAGAATCTGTGTGACGGATGGAACCGATATCCCATCCTGCTTGTATTCGTGCGTTGCGGCCGTAAATTGCATCAGAATCCGCCTTTCCGTCCCTGTTTATGCTCAAGATTCACGCGGACTCCAGGGATCTTCTCGGTGCCTTTCGTGAGCCTCGCCCATCCGTTGAGCCAAGTGGAGTTGAATTGAACCGCGTCCTTCGGTGCTTTCCCCTCGGAAATCGCTTTGATCGTTGTCATGAGATCGAGACCTTCGGCGCTGTAGTTCTTGCGGATGAATGTCCCTGCGGCTTTCTGCGGTTGCTCAACTTCGACCTTCGGGACGGCAACGGGTTGCTCGAGGATGGTCTCGGCGGCGGAATCCATCCCGTTGTCCTTCAAGACCTGCGCGGCTTCGAGTACCTCATCCTCCGCTTTCTTCCGTGCCTCCTCCTCGGCTTTACGCTTGGCTTCTGCAGCCTTTCTCTGTTCCTCTACCATCCATGCTGCAGCACGTTTGCCGGTCGTCTTGATCACGTAGTCGAGCGGTTCATCGATCTTCTTGCCCTGCGCGATGGTCGCTTGCCGGGATTTCTTCGACGCCTCATCAATCGGATCAAACCACTCGTGGAACGCTTTGCGCTTGGCGGAGGCTTCCGCGTTGATCTGATTCGCAAGATCGTAGCTCGCCTGATCGACGACCTGTAGCGAATCGACGCGCTCTTTCAGCGACAGCGCGATGGCCGCCGTGACCTTCTCCTTCGGCTCTTCATCGACAATGTCAAGTTCCATGTTTCACTCCTTGTATGATAATACCACGGTTCCTATGGTATTGCAATCATTTCTTTTCGTATGCCGACTCAACCCGATTCAAGAGCTGCTGCAGTTTCACCGGATCGGATTCCTGTTTCTCCATCGCAGCCTCGATGTCCATCCGCACCTGTTCCGGAAGATTCGGCATCTGTGAGAACTCAATCAGCCGCGTCCAGATCTGCTCCGGAGTCTCACCGTCAAGCCCGAGATCGCCATCGGATTTGACTTTCGGCTTCGGGCCCGGCTTTCCCTTCGCGGGTTTCACTACATCCTCGGGAGATTTTGGCGGTCCATCGACTTCGAAGAAATCGGAGATAGTTCCCATGCCGTCACGGATCGAGTTGAACACGGAGCGCATCTGCACGATTTCTGCCGCCTGTGTTGCTTCGATCCGATGCCGTAGCCGTTTCTCGATCATGGCGCGGGTCACACCGATATCCTCGAACATCTTGACCATCTTCGGGATGATTTCGTCGAGCTTTCCGACTTTCGCGGTGAGGGTAGCTTCGCACCGGTTCACGCATGCGTCCACCACATCTCCTGGAATGAGCGCGAGGATACAGGCCCGCATTCGACGAGCTCCGTAATTCGCCGTCACTTCGTAGATATCACGCTCATCGGTCAACTGCTTGCGGCCCTGTTTCGTATCCCGGACGTGCGCAACCTTGAACTCCCGGCGAATCATCGTGTTCGATTCCAGATCCCACGCATAGGCGAGCATGGACGATTCATAATCGTTTCGCTCGACTTCGATAGTACCGGCGGCACAGTTTCCCCACGCGCGGATAATCGCCTCAGCAAGCCTGATAGACGGACCGGTGATCTGTGTTCCGCCGCGTGGATAGCTGTACACCGCTTTCTCTGCAAGTGTCACGCGATCGCATTCGGCGAGGATTCGATCGGTAGCGGCTACCACATCGCGCGGAAACTTTCGCGCCATGATCACCTGCGCCTGAACTTCGGCAATCGCTCGGGATGATTCGATCTGGACTGCGCCAGATGAAACTACCAGTTCTTCGCTTGCATACGGATTGTCACTCATTGTTCACTCCTTGATTCATTGTAATGCCATGTGCGGGGTATTGCAATAGCTATGAATGGCGTTTTGACTTCGGATATCGGGCCGGGTATCCTTCGCTATCAATCTTCATTTTGATCGTAGGACCGGCGTGGGAGTCGTTTTGAGCTGCTCCGGTGTTGTCGTCGTCTGATATCGTGGATGAGTTGTCGCGCCGCCCTGAAAGATAGGCAGAGTTTCCCGTGGCATCTCCGTTCATCCGACATACATCCTCCCTTTTTACATTCCGGAACACTTCCTCCGGGCCCCAGCATGCTACGCCATTGATGGTGAAATCGAGGATCATTTTGGCGGCCTCGGTAGTGGCATCCAATGGGTTACTTCTCCTTCGATGTACCAGTTTATATCCTCGCACTCGTTCGTCTCAATCCAACCGGCATGTAGGTAATGCTGGTTCTTGTCCTCGTCGTAGTCAAGCTCAACGTCACAATCGAAATCGTCGTAGCTTGCTTCGATAGTCATAGGAGGAATGTAACGAGCTCGAACTATTCTCCAATTCCCACATACATTGATGAAATGGACGATGACCGGTTTATCCGCATCGGGGAATCGTTCAGATACTTTGATCCAGAGGGATGGATCTGGATAATCGGAATGATCATCCACTATTCTTTTTTCTTTGCTCATCCTTTCTCCTCCTTCTGAATGAACGCGGCATCCTCCAGAACGAGCGTAGCGCGATTCTCGTAGTCTTCGGCATACTTCCTATGCTCTTCGGCTTTGCGTCGCATCAGGGCGGCCTCATGAAGCGCTGCACGAAGATTTGCGTTAATCTCGACCTCCCTATCAAACCCGATGATGAGCTGATCCCGTTCGGCCCTCATTTTGGCGAGAGCTTCCACCGTGGCATTC
This sequence comes from uncultured Dehalococcoidia bacterium, assembly GCA_964574095.1. Taxonomy (GTDB): domain Bacteria; phylum Chloroflexota; class Dehalococcoidia; order SZUA-161; family SZUA-161; genus SZUA-161. The sequence continues at coordinate 5,693 of CAZNMB010000006.1, read as the reverse complement.
TGCGCCGGGTGTTTTCCCTTCGTGATCTTCCAGATGAGAAGGCCCTCCGCAATGAACAGTACGATGATCATCGCCCAGTCTGCCCAGTAGAATTGCGCATATTCGATCATGATTCCTCCTCCCGTTTCTTCCGAATCTCCTCGAGCTTCCGTTTCTCGCTTTCTGACCATTCGACGGTCTTTGCGGCTTCCTCCAGCGCTTCAGACCACAACGGTGGCATTTCTTTCTTCATCCGGACGGTTAGCTGCTCGAATGGTCCCCGCGGCCCTTTGGTATTGCTCATGAGTCTATTATAATGCAGTATTGCAATAAGTCAAGGAAGTAATTGCCAATCACGCAGAATTGTTATCGCGTCATCGAGCGACCACGCAACGGCATACTGTGCGCTGGCCTTCGCTACATCTATCTGGAAATCACGCTGATTGTCACTTTGGGATTTGCCCGGCTTTTTCATCTCCAGGAAATATGCCTTTCCAGATTTGATAAAAACGAGATCGGCAACACCGGGTTTGAATCCCATTCGTTTGAGCTTAGCAAGTCGCGCGGGATTCGCCCGGTCTGTTCCTTCGTTGGCTACCGAAAAGAAGAGGAAGCCGCATCGAACGGCTATGAGATTGAGGTAATCAACGAGCTGAATCTGGATGTCAGATTCGCTCAGGTCAGTTGGCAGCGTCTGCGACTTTGTTCTCTTCGTAAAGATCAAGCTCCATGATCCAGTTTTGCCGGATGTGCTCGCTGACATTCTCGTCGATTGCCTCGCACATTGCCGTGTACCGTTCCTTGAAATCCGGGGTCACAAGCGTTACGATTCGCTCCGTAAATCTTTCCTGTTTTGCCTTTGACATGTTCCCTCCTAAGAGATATGGGAGCGGCAGGATTCGAACCTGCATTCGTACTTGCTACGCGGTGATCAACCGTGTGCCTCGGTTTACCTTCGATGATCAGTCGACATTTACCCTCAGCTTTCCGACTCGGAGGGATCGCCTCCGGTCGTATGCCATTCCGCCACGCTCCCTTTTTCCGTCCACCAAACCGGACGGCTGGTTATCCCGATGACGGCACTCGGATTCCGTCACCATTTCCGGATCGCCTTTTTCCACACCATGCAACAACCACGTCGAGCGTAGCCGTATCTACTGGCCGCGAGTCAACAAGGACTTTACCTCGCGCTTATTGGACCGTTTCGCAGAATACCGCTGCTGCCCGGCTTACTTCGGTTTCTTCCCGAACACTGCGCGAACGTCGGATACGAGGTAGTTCCGAACCTCACGCTTGTACGGAATTCCTCCGTAGGTCTCAATGGTGATCTTCTTGAGCTGAAATCCGGTATCGGCCAACCGACGCCGAACAGTCACTTCCGAGAGCCGATACTCGGCTGCTATCTCGCGCACCGTCATGACTTGGACTCCTCAGGAGGAGGCTGATCACCAGTCGACGGTGTGCCTTCGGGAACTGCTGGAGCATCGTCGGATATCGACTTCTTGACGTCGACCGCAATGCTGAAATGCGCGGTGCCGTCCTCATCGACATGACCCGCGTGCTCGATCGCGACATGATGATTCTTCCCGAACCGATCAAGGAGCTCTTCGAGATCCTCCTTGATGTCCTGGACGACTCCACTCACATAGTGCTCAACTCGATGGTCAAGCGCCTGCACTTCCGTTTCGATCTTCTTGAACCAACTCACTCGGCACCTCCATTCATTGTGCTCATTGAAAACGTGTTAATGCCATTATAAGCACATTTACAATATATTGCAAGAGAAAAAACAAGACTTGCGAGAAAATCATGATACGGGTATCTTTCAATCATGGTATTTGAAAAATCGGAGGTAAAAACATGGAGACAGCGACCATCGTGACGTTGGCGGTATCAGTTCTACTGTTCATGGGCGGCATAGTGATATCGCTGTATTCGTTCGCCACGATGAAGCGGGTCGACGGGATTCAACATGAGCTCTCCGAGTTGATGAAAGCCTCTACGGCAAACACGACGAACATATCATCATTGGCGAGCGCGGTGGATCATCTACGGGAAATTGTAGAGGAGCACATCATTCACAACGGGCGTATCAAATGACAGGCAAGATAGCAGATTGGTTTCTTGACGCCGGATCTTGGATTGTTCTGACGCTCTCGACGGCTCTCGGGATCATCGGAACCGGGTTCGTCATGATGCATGATACGAAAATCAATCACCTTCGTATCGTCATCCAGGCCGCAATGGCTGTGATCACCGCGGTTATTCTGGTATCACACGATTACCGGCACGGAGATCCTAAGCGCAAACGGGAAAGAATAGTTCCACGCATCGCACGGATGTTTTCCTCTGGGTGCGCATCAATCATTGTTCCTGCTGCGGGTTATGAGCTCGTGAAGATCGTTGCGAAATGGTTTGTGATGGAGGTGTGGAAATGATAATCGGCGCCAGAAATTGGCAACAGATGCCGAGTCTCACATATACTCAATCGTGGCAAGGAAAGCCTAATTCCGCGATCGAGGCCATAATCCGAAAACAAGAGATTGAGGATTTCAAGACGGATCTGCCGAAACTGTGGCTCGAAACGTGCGGAACCCACTCGGCGGCAAACGCATCAATCGCGATAGTGGCAGATGTGAAATCATGGCTCGATGGCTTTTCGACACCCGGAGGATCATATCTTCGGGCTCCTGATATTCTCGCGTTGTGGATGAATGAACCAAAGATCCTGCCGATTCTTCAGCGCATATCACCGAATGCCGATCTATCGGACGTCATGTCGAATGAATACCGTGCGTTGTATCCATTCGCCGTTTCCTCGGTGTTCGGAATTGACGCTGCAATCATCGATCAATGTTCATTCGCTCAGGCTATCCAAGAAATCAGGGAGGGCCATGCGCTCGAGCTCGGGCTCTCGATCGGTCATTTCATTGCGGCATACGCCTACGATGATTCAACGAACGAGTTGATCTATGCCGATCCGGCTGATTATCGGCATCGGGACGGCCATTACGCTGATGCTCGGATGGGATCGGATGAGTATGTCCGGACAGTGACGCCCGCGGTCATTTCATACAGAGGTGAGATATGAAAAAGCTACTCGCTCGTATCGCGCAGATTTTCGAGGATCAGGCCGGCGCATTGGATGAAAAACGAATAGTGGGCGTAGCTCTCGTGATCGCCGCCATCGCGTATTTTTTCACCCGTCAGGCGAGCTATGAGGCCGCGGCCGTCGGGGGGGCAATGCTCGCTTCCGGCCTCGCGTGTTTCGGTGTATCGGTGAAATCGGATCAGATCGCCGCTGGAATGGTCAAAGCCAATGAGGTGACCGGTCGTCAGTTTTCCGAATCCGACAGCGTTCCGCAATAGGAGGGACAATGTGCTCAAGAAAATGTGGCCGTACGGCGCGTGCGTTCTCGGTGGGATATTGGCGAGTGTTCTTTTTTTCGAGCTTGTTCTTGTTCCTCGGGCTACTGCCGGTCTTTCAAGTTCACTCCGAACAGCCCAGTCCCATCTGGCTGCAGCTCAAGACACAAATCGACAGCTTACCGAATCAGTTCAGGCTCTACAATCAGAGCTTGCTCGATCGAGTGACATCGCTCAACAGCAAGCTAACACAATCGCAACTCTCAGTCACCGAATTGATGAGGCAAAACAAGGACTTGACGAGCTCTCTCACACTATCACGATCGGAGGTGGCGACCTGGAAACAAAAATCCGAGCAATTGCAGAAGGATTTGACCGCCTCTACGCAATCTATAATCCGAGCACAGCATCAGGCCAAAGTGTTGGAGGCGCAAAACCGGCTCCTTAAGATCGGTCTGTTTTCAGCCGCCGCGGTGATTGTCGGAGTCGGTGGGTACGCGCTCGGGCATTACGCGCTTCACTGGTGGTGATCGTCTCGGCCAATTCGGGAAGTACTCGAAGAATAGAAAGATCGTCTTGAGAACGGCAGCGAGTGCCGCTATCTCGATTGCGAATCCGGTCCAATGTTGAAGGTCCAATCTTTCTCCTCGTGGTGCAGAAAATGCTCTTCGCAGTAGAGTTCACCTCCCGACTCGCTGATATGTTTCTCACACATCGGAACAGGCTCCGTGAATGGGTGGCACGCAATGCATACGTAGTGCTTCATGATCGCCGCTGGCTCTCCGCATATGATACATTTTCCGTTTTTGATTCTATTCCTGAATCGGTCGAACTGGATTGCTCGAGCGACAAAGAACAGGACCGACATCGCGCAGGAAACCGACACAAGGATTATGAATATCCACGCCACCACTATCATCTTGAATCCTCCACAAGCTCATCTTGAGCCATGTCGATTTCGCGCTCAATCCGCATTTCCTCTGCGTGGATTTCATCGTCGGATGGCGTATCAAGACCATAGAAATGTTCGTAAGATGTATCTGATTGTAGACGATTGTCAGGGTTTGTCATCTCGCCCGCTCCAGGAATGACGGCCAAACGCCGGCGATTATGTGGGTTGACCCCGATAGATCATTCCACCAAAATGTCCATTTCCCCGGTGTCATCGGGTGGTCGAGAAGACATTCGTTCCACGTTTTCCTCGCGCATGGTCGAGCTGTGTTATCCGTGATTCGCGCCACTTCTCGAAGCGCTATCACAAGAATCTGTTGTCGTTCGGTCAGATGGATCATTCGTTCCTCCTGCTTGTCACCGTCCGAATACGTGGGGCGCACTACTTCATCCGTTTGCCGTAACATCCCCTCATCTTCCTCCGCGCATGTTTCTTTGTGAATCTTCCCTTGTGTCTCGGAACTGGATTTGGCGTTCTCGGTACCCAATAGCTATATCTGAAATCTGGCTCCATGTTACCTCCTTACCGCCCGTTGCCGGGCGTAACTCTGCGCTATTTCTTCTTGCGATTTCGCCTGTCAATCAACTTCCAGCCGTTCGGATGCGATTCGACAAAGTACAGCTCTGATTGGTATTCGCCCATGCCGAAGAGCTTTCCATGCGCCGCTCGCGCCTCATCTTCGGTGGCAAAATACGTTGAGGACTAATCCCAACCATAATAGCCGTATGCGCTTGACTGGCGTGTTCTGCGCACTACCCAGGGGTGAGTAGATGGATTCCATTCTTGCCTATTCCAGATTTTGTCCATCGTTCCCATTTCGTCCTCCTCTCTTTCGCCCTGCCGTGGTCATCAGACCGCGCCGGTTGCCCGTCTTGGCCCGGGCCGCTCCCCGGCCTCACCAGGCGATTAGATTTCCGATGCTGCGGATTTCAGTTCCTTCACGGTCCCGATGGTCTGCATTGCTTTCGCTGGGTGTCCGCGATCCTCAGCGTTCTGATAGATTCGCACCACCGCAAAACATCCATTGTGTCGGCTGTTCGTCTGCGCCATCCGGTCACCATAGTGGGATTTCAGCGTCTTGATCAGGCTAATGGTCTCTCGGTTTACGTAAAACATCTCATCCTCCTCAATCTTGCTTACTCTATTACAATACCATCCCTATCCATGGATTGCAAGGGATTTCGGAAAGTTTTTGTACAAAATATAACGTTGACAAAGCAAGTGCATCGGTCTAAAATCGAGACATGAAGGAAACGAAAATCACTCGTTCGGAGCTCGCAGAACTGTATTCGACGTTGACCATCAAGGATCTTTGCCAACGTCTCGGCGGCATTCATCCACACACGCTCTACAGGATTCTGGATCAAGCCGGTATTCCTCGTCGGAGGAATGTCAA
>CAZNMB010000005.1:14844-19764 GCA_964574095.1 uncultured Dehalococcoidia bacterium | reverse complement strand
TACCTCAGGGAGTAGCTTGAATGCCCGAAATGCTTGTCCATCAGGCGAACGACGGAGGGAAACTCGGCGGTAGAGAACGCCCGAGTCAACTCCGACACCATGGCCTGATATGCTTCTTCACCCTGGTATTCGCGGACTCCCGCGTTCAGGTTGTGGTCTCCAAGGTGCAAGACGCCGAAGCTGAGAGTCGCCGACTCCAGCGTGACTTGAGAGGCAAACCCCGCCCACCCGACTGCGAGCTTCGCTTTGCCAACGTCGAATACCTGGTAGTCCTCGAGGTCAACGACATAGCAGTGAATCTTCGTCTCCTCGCCGTATTCCTCAAAGAGAGAGCTGACGGCATAGTGTGCCCCGACCCAGGCAAGGTCTACCATGGCGGGTTTGACCGATCTCTCGTAGATGCGGCGCCCGTCACCCTGTGCCCGGACGTTGCTCTTGGCGAGCGCGAGCCGGTCCAGGAACCGGGCTTCAATGGTGTCGCCGAAGAGCTCCTCGGCCAGTTGTACGGCTCTCCCGGCGTACTCAATGGCCTGCACCGTCTCAATCCCGGAAAGCTCGTCGAAGAACCAGCCGCAACTCGTATACATGAGCATCGCGTGGCGTTGGAGCTCCAGGAGCTTGAGCGCCTCTGTCTTGTCACTTCCCTTCAGCCTTTTCGAGGCATGGACGGCAAGGAAGAGCTCCACGCTGTCCGGCGAGCGGTCAAGGAGTACGCGTATGTACTCGTCCCTGGCTGCCCACGGGTCCTCAAGAACCCGGCGCGCCTTCTCCTCGTACAATGGCGCCAGCGTGTCCCTGAGCCAGTCGAAGGCCTCACGCAGGGGTGCCCTCCAGGCCTGGTTCCACCCCTGATGACAGCCGGAGTTGCAGCCGCAGTCGCTGCGCCATCTCTCAATACCGTGGACACAGCTCCACGAGGTATTCTCAATGATCTCCACATCGAAGGAAGGCGGGTGCTTCTCCAGGTACTCACCATAGTTGGTCACCGTGGCGACCTTGCGGGACTCCACGTAGTCCAGAGCATAGGCCAGCGCCATGTCGCCATAGCGGTGATGGTGGCCGTAGGTCTCACCATCGGTAGCGATGTGGACCAACTGCGGCCGGCCGCGTTGGTCGGAGAAAGCGTTGACCAGTCTCCGCGCAAACTCCTCTCCGCTGCTCAGGAGGCCTTCGAAGGCCACCGCACGTGATATCGGGTCGTCGTAGAAGAACACTGCTATGCTTCGGCCCGACGGCAGGTGCAGCGTGTAGGGCATGGTTGGGTCGATACGGCCGTTGCTGACGTCCTGCCAGTCTTTCGCCTTTGCAGGCTTGACCCGTTTCGCCTGGCGCGGGGCGAGAATGGTGAAGCGAATCCCAAGCTCCGCCAGCGTGTCCAGCGTCTCCAGGTCCACAGCCGTCTCCGGGATCCACATGCCCTCGGGGTCCCGCCCGAAGCGGTGCTGGAAATCCCTGATGCCCCATGTCGCCTGAGTGTACTTGTCGCGCTTGTTTGCGAGCGGCATGATCACGTGGTTGTGCGGCTGGGCCATGGCGGAACCATGCCCCGAGAATGTCCGCCGACTCTCTCCGTCAGCATCGACGATGGCTGCATAGACCTCGGGGGCATTTCGTTCCATCCACGAAAGGAGCGTCGGGCCGAAGTTGAAGCTGATCCTGGCGTAGTTGTTTACGATTTGCGTGATTCGCCGATCTCCGTCCTGTATCCGCGACACGGCGTTGGCGGCATAGCACTCGGCCGTGACCCGCTCGTTCCAGTCGTGGTACGGATAGGCCGAGTCCTGGAGCTCGATCGACTCGATCCAGGGGTTCTCCCGAGGTGGCTGGTAGAAATGTCCGTGGATGCAGACATACCTGTCCATGGTCTACGTCTCCTTGTCACGTGCGAGAAGGACAACCGACAGCGGCTCCAACGTGAGCTGCGCCCTTCCGTCAGACGCCAGTACCGCGGGCACCTGACTGCCCGGGCCATCCCATTGCGCCTCGGCGGAATCGAGGATTCGACGCCAGTTCCCTTGCGGCAACGACAGGCCGGCAGTGGCCGGCGCTTCCCCGAGGTTGAAGGCCGCCGCCGCTTCGTCGTCACCGCTCCATCGTCGCACTAGAACGACTCCGGATTCCTCGTGCCCTTCCACTGCCAGAGTGTCTTTGCTCAGGCAGCTCAAGGCCGGGGTGCTCCTGCGCAGTCGAAGAAGCTCACTGTAGAACCGAAGCAGACTGCGGTGCCTGCCGCGGCTTCGCAGATGGCGTCGGAGCCTGCTTGCCCGGAATGTGGCCTCATCCTGCGGGTCGGGCGGCTCTCCCGGCCAACCGAAAGCGGCAAACTCGCCCTTGCGCCCCCTGCGCACCTGGTCCACCAGAGCCGCATCCGAGTGATCCACGAAATACAGGAAGGGGGCGGTCTCTCCGTACTCCTCTCCCATGAACAAGAGCGGTATGTACGGCGAGAGGACCACGAGTCCGGCTGCCACCTTCAGCGCCTCATGTGAAACCAGAGCGGCCAGCCGCTCGCCCATCATGCGATTCCCGACCTGGTCGTGGTTCTGGGCGCTGACCACGAATCGATGGGCGGGGATGTGCCGGGAGGAGCTGCCATGCTGACGCCGGCGGAAGGGTGAATACTCACCCGAATAGACGAACCCCTCGCCAAGGGCTTTGACGAGGTGGGACAACCGTCCGTAGTCCTGGTAGTATCCGGTCGTCTCTCCGGTCAGCAGCACGTGAAGGGAATGGTGGAAGTCATCGTTCCACTGCGCGTCGAGCCCGTACCCGCCGAGCTCCGGAGGGTTGACCAGACGCCTGTCGTTGTCGGCGCTTTCGGCGAAGAGGTGGACCTGCCTCTCCAGACTCCGCGCCCGTTCGTGCACGGCGGCAGCCAGCTCCTCGAGGAAAGTGCGGGGCGAGTGATCGAGAATGGCATGCACAGCGTCCAGTCTGAGGGCGTCAACGTGGAACTCGGTGATCCAGTAGAGGGCGTTCTCGATGAAGAACCGGCGCACCTCGTCGCTGTCGGGCCCATCGAAGTTGACAGCCGGCCCCCACGGAGTCCGGTACCGCTCGGTGAAGTAGGGCGCGAACTTGCCCAGGTAGTTGCCTTCCGGGCCGAGGTGGTTGTAGACCACGTCCAGTACCACCGCCAGCCCCCTGCAGTGGCAGGCATTGACCAGACGCTTGAGACCCTCAGGCCCGCCGTAGGAGTGCTGCACGGCGAAGGGATACGCGCCGTCATAGCCCCAGTTGCGGCTGCCCGGAAACTGCGCCACGGGCATAAGCTCGACGGCTGTCACGCCCAACTCCTTCATCCCGTCGAGGTGCGGGACAACCGAATCGAAACTCCCTTCGTCCGTGTACGTTCCCACGTGGAGCTCGTAGATGATGTAGTCTTGAAGAGGGATACCCGACCATCCGTCGTCGTCCCAGGGGAAGCCGCTTCCCACGACCTGTGAAGGACCGTGCACGCCGGCCGGTTGGAAGCGAGACGCCGGGTCAGGGTACTCGCTGAGGCCATCCAGCCTGAACAAGTAGCGACTCCCGGGCGGCACGCCCTCAGCAACAGCGTGATGGTACCCACGGTCGCCCGGGGCAAGAGGGTAGAGACGCTCCGTGGGCTCGACCAAGTGCGCCTCTACTTCCCTTGCGAGCGGGGCCCAAACGGTGAACCCGCACCTGTCATTCCCGAGACAGACGGCCCCCAGGCCGAAGGCGCTGCTCATGAACGGGCTTCCAGGCTCTTGAAGAACATCAGCCCCAGCGGCGGCAGAGCAAGCGTGAGTGAGAAGGGACGTCCGTGGACGCTGACCGGCGCTGCCTCGACGCCGCCCAGGTTGCCGTACCCGCTGCCACCATACTCCTGCGCGTCACTATTGAGCGCCTCCTGCCAGAAGCCGCCTCGCGGAACGCCGATCCTGTAGTCGGGGCGCGACACCGGCGTGAAGTTGCAGACGACGAGGACAATGTCGCCGGTGGACTTGCCTTTGCGAATGAAGCTCAGCACGCTCGATTCGCTGTCGTTGCAGTCAATCCATTCGAAGCCGGCGGGATCGCAGTCCATTTCGTGAAGGGCCGGTTCCTCTCGATAGAGCCGGTTCAACTCCGTCACCCACTTCCGGACTCCCTGGTGCGGCGCGTATTCCAGCAGATGCCATTCGAGACTCTCATCATGGGCCCATTCGTGCCTTTGCCCGAATTCACCTCCCATGAAAACCAGCTTCTTCCCAGGCTGGGCATACATGTAGCCAAGCAGCATCCTCAGGTTGGCGAACTTCTGCCAGTCGTCGCCCGGCATCTTGCTCAGGAGCGACGCTTTCCCATGCACCACCTCGTCGTGCGAAAGCGGCAGCGTGAAGTTCTCGTAGAATGCGTAGATCATGCGAAAGGTCAGGTTGTTGTGATGGAATTTCCTGTGCACCGGCTCCTTGGTCATATACGTCAGCGTGTCGTGCATCCAGCCCATGTCCCATTTCAGGCCGAAGCCAAGCCCGCCAACGTAGGTCGGGCGTGAGACCAGGGGCCAGGCTGTGGACTCCTCAGCGATGTTCTGCACGTCGGGATGGTTCCTGTAGGTCTCCTCATTCAACCGCTGCAGGAGGCTGATGGCTTCCAGGTTCTCCCGGCCACCGTATTTGTTGGGAATCCACTCGCCGGCTTTTCGTGCGTAGTCCAGGTAGAGCATGGAGGCAACCGCATCCACGCGCAGGCCATCGGCGTGATAGCGGTCGAGCCAGAACAGCGCGCTGCTGATGAGAAAACTGCGCACCTCGTGGCGCCCGTAGTTGAATATGAAGCTCTTCCAGTCAGGATGGAAGCCCTTCTGGGGATCAGCGTGCTCGTAGAGATGTGTGCCATCGAAGTAGCCGAGCCCATGCTCGTCGCTGGGGAAGTGCGACGGCACCCAGTCCAGAATCACTCCGATCCCGTTCT
>CAZNMB010000005.1:0-14834 GCA_964574095.1 uncultured Dehalococcoidia bacterium | reverse complement strand
AGTCCTGCGGGGTGCCGTAGCGGCTGGTCGGCTCGAAGTAGCCCGTCGTCTGGTAGCCCCAGGATCCATAGAACGGGTGCTCCATTACCGGCAGAAGCTCCACGTGGGTGAATCCGAGACTCGTCACGTACTCCGCCAGTCTCGTGGCCAGCTCCCGATACGTCAGCGGCCGGTTGTCCTCCTCCGGAACCCTCATCCACGAGCCGAGGTGAACCTCGTAGACCGACATGGGCGCATCCAGGGAATTGTGCTCTCTACGCTCCTCCATCCAGGAACGGTCATCCCACTCATACCCCAGCCCCCAGACGATCGACGCAGTCCTCGGCGGGACTTCGGCACGAGACGCGAAAGGATCGGCCTTGTCAGCGCGGTATCCTCCATAGCGTGAGCGGACGTGATACTTGTACGTGGCGCCATCGCCCACTCCGGGTACGAATCCCTCCCAGATTCCCGACTGCGCCCTGGGCCGCAGAAGGTGAGCGGCGTTGTTCCAGCCATTGAAATCGCCGACGACGGATACCTGGTCCGCGCTCGGCGCCCACACCGCGAAATAGGTCCCCTGCACGCCATCCACCGCGAGCGTGTGCGCCCCCAGCTTATCGTGAAGCCGGAAATGTGAGCCTTCGTTGAACATGTACAGGTCGTCGTCAGACAGCAGGGTCACGTCGTAGCGCACTGGAGAGGCGCTTGGTCCCGATTTGGACACGCCCCTCTTGCCACGCTCGTCTTGTTGCTTCATCTGCAGTTCCTCACTTCCCGCTATTGTGCATACGCCGCATGCCCGAGACCAGCGGCATATGAGAACAGGACTCCAGCCCGAGCCGGAGCTTGCGACGCCGGATCGGCCCCGCATCCCGGCTACCGGAGGGGGCTCTCATTCGCGGACCTCCAGCAACTGTAGTATGCCCCGCAGGGGCACCTGCACCCAATCGGGGCGATTGTTGAGTTCGTAGCCGATTTCGTACAAGGCCTTGTCCAGGAGATAGGCGTCGAGCAGTATCCTCAGCTCTTCCGGATCGGCGGGCAAGAGCCCGCTTGGTCGCACGGCTTCCAGATACGAGTTCAGGAACGCCACGGACACCCACGTGTGCCAGAACCGTCCCCACTGGTCCAGCGCCGGCTTGTCCCCCGGTCGCAGAGTCGGGGATGAGTGCCGGAGGAGGGCGGTGTGGGCGGCGTAGTGAAAGGAACGTATCATCCCGGCAACGTCCCGAAGCGGGCACCGCTTCAGCCTTCGCTCGCTCAGAGAGCGCGCCGGTTCACCCTCAAAATCGATGATCACAAAGTCCTTGCCGGTGTGGAGCACCTGTCCCAGATGGTAGTCTCCGTGGCAGCGAATGCGCGATGCGTCCATCTTCCTGTCCCGGATCAACTGGAACCGGTCAATGATGGCCTGTTCTTGAGCCAGCACCTGCTCGACGTCCGCTCCGACTTCGGGCCGCTGACCCCCCGCGACGTCGCGCAGAAGCTGCATCGTCTTGATCGTGGAACGACGCATCGAGTGGAAAACTGATTTCTGATATATGAGCGTGAACGGCTCCGGAGCGAAGTCCGGGTCCTCGGTTGCCGAGGCAAGCGCCGCGTGCAGTTGGGCGGTGCGTTCGCCCAGGAGATGAGCCGAAGCCAGGTAGGGCCCGATCGTTTCGTTCGCCAGCGGTGTCCCTTCCACGTTCAGCGACAGCACGTGCTTCCGGGGTACCGGCGGTATCTGTACCGTCGGGTGCGCCAGCACGCTTTCAAAGTAGCGCTGAAGCGAGTCGAGCGTGAGTCGCCAGGCATCACCCTCGTTGCGCACGAAGCCCTGAAGGACCGCGAGGCTCATCGGGTCCCCATTGTCGCGGCGGTAGTCCAGCACTCCAACGACCGGCGGGATGTGGCGGAAAGTCGTCTTCTCCGTGAGAAAGCGCCCGATCTCCGGATCGGGGTTGACCCCCTCTTCCAGCCTCCGGTAGAGCTTGAGGATGAACCGGTCCTCGTAGAGCACAGACGTGTTTGTCTGATCCGCCTTCAAAGGGGAAGTATCCAGTGGCAGCTCCGGCGGCCAGATCGCTGCGCGGAAGGCCTTGGTCGGGGATGCCGCTATGACCCCCCCACGCCCCCGAAAGCGGCGACGACGACCTATGGCCACGAGCAGTGCGCTGCAGACCTCCTTCTCAACCAGAGCGTCGTAGAGCACTCTCGGTTGGATGGCAGTGCTCCCCTTCGGTTCGATGTAGGCAACGATGGCCTGTGGCTGGTCCCCGGTGATACGGGCCAACTTGTCAGCCGAGGCAAGCGCCAGCGGAAGCGCATAAGTCTCCGCTTCCCCTTCGCCATACTGCAGCTCCACGAGAACGAAGTAGGCGACGAGATTCGCGGTGCGGATCGGCACCGCGTCCGATACCGTGGCCGAAAGAGCGCGACGCGCCTTGCCGCGAAACCATCGCTGGCCCCTGATGTAGTCCAACAGAACGTTCTCAAGGGCGGGCCAGTTCTCCTTTCTCTCAAGAAGCTCCTCTGCCACTCGCGTCGTGGTCACGTAGGCGGGTGGCCGCGGCACTTCCTGCGCTGGAGCGCCGGTCCCTGTCGCCTCTATGCGCTTCGGCTCCAGCGACAGCCAGTAGAAGGCATAAGGGCCAAGCGTCAGGCGATAGGGCTCGGCGCCGATCGGCACGAAGTCCGCGCCACCCAGAAGCTCACGCGGTATGCGGCCCTCGAACCGGGCGAGGTCAATCTCGACATACCGCGCGGCCTGCGAGAGGTTGGCCACGACAAGAACGGTCTCCTCCCCATAGCTCCGAAGGAAGGCCAGGACGTTGCGGCTCTCGGGGAACAGGAACTCGATGGTACCCCGGCCGAAGGCCTTGAATTGCTTGCGGAGGGCAATCATTCGCTTCGTCCACCAGAGCAGCGAGTGCGGGTTGTTCTGCTGGGTCTCGACGTTGACAGTCTCGAAGTGGTACTCCGGGTCGATGATGGTCGGGAGGTACAGCCTCTGCGGGTTGGCCCGAGAGAAGCCGGCGTTCCGGTCAGGGCTCCACTGCATAGGCGTGCGTACCCCGTTCCGATCACCGAGATAGAAATTGTCTCCCATCCCTATCTCGTCGCCGTAGTAGATGACAGGGGTGCCGGGCAAAGACAGAAGCAGGCCGTTCATCAATTCGATCTTCTTGCGGTCGTTGCCCAGCAGCGGGGCCAGCCTGCGCCGTATCCCCAGATTCAGGCGAGCCGAGGGATCATGGGCATAGACGCGATACATGTAGTCCCGTTCCTCATCGGTAACCATTTCCAGCGTGAGCTCATCATGATTGCGCAGGAACAGCGCCCACTGGCAGCCCGGAGGTATGTCGGGTGTCTCCTGCAGGACATCGACCACCGGGAAACGGTCCTCCATGCGCAGCGCCATGAACATGCGCGGCATCAGGGGGAAATGAAAGGCCATGTTGGACTCGTCGCCGTCGCCGAAATAGGCGACCGCATCCTCCGGCCACTGGTTGGCCTCCGCGAGGAGCATCCGGTTCTTGAACCTGCTATCGATGTGCTGCCGCAGCCTCTTGAGGAACACATGCGTCTCGGGCAGGTTCTCGCAGTTTGTGCCCTCGCGCTCGTAGAGGTATGGGACAGCGTCAATTCGCAGTCCATCAACCCCCAGCCGCAACCAGAAATCAACCACTCTGAGGAGGGCGCGCTGCACATCGGGGCTGTCGTAGTTCAAGTCGGGCTGGTGGGAATAGAAGCGGTGCCAGTAGTAGGCCCTGGCCACATTATCCAGTGTCCAGTTGGAGGACTCGAAGTCCTTGAAGATCACCCGCGCGTCGCTGTACTTGTCCGGGGTGTCGCTCCAGACGTAGAAGTCGCGCCAGCGGCTTCCGGGTGCCGCGCGGCGGGCACGCTGGAACCACGGATGCTGATCGGACGTATGATTCAGGATCAGCTCCGTTATGACGCGCAGCCCGCGCCGGTGCGCCTCCTCGACGAGTACCCTGAAGTCCCGCATGTCCCCATATGCGGGCTGGATATCGGTGTAGTCCGAGATATCATAGCCATCGTCCTTCAGGGGGGAAGGATAGAAAGGCAGCAGCCAGATTGCCGTGATCCCCAGGTCCTGCAGATAGTCAAGCTTGTCTATCAGTCCCAGGAAATCCCCCACGCCGTCGCCGTCGCTGTCCGCGAAGGCCCGCACGTGCACCTCATATATTACGGCATCCTTATACCAGAGGGGATCGTCCTCAAGAGTGAACCGGGCCGTATCTCTCCTAGCCATAACACAGTGTTTCAGCCGTTGTCGGCTGATCCGGGGGTCACTAGTCTCCTATCAAGCTGCGCATGTGTCCCACAAGCTCCCTGACCCCGAGGGGCTTGATGAGCACACCGCTGGCCCCACACTTCATGGCCTCCTGTTGGATCGTAGGACTGCGTTTGCCCGAGATAACCAGGAAGGGCGTTCTCGCCTCCCGCAGCCGCTCGCAGTGGTCCCAAACCCCCTCGTCGAAGCTCGACACGTCCACCAGCACGAGCGATACTTTCCCTCCTGCGCCCTGTATTGCCCCATCCACCTCTTCCCCGCTCGCGGCCGTCAAGACCCGGTAGCCCTCCTTGCCGAGTTGCTGACTCAGCAACTCCAGATCGCGGCGATTCCCGTTTGCCACCAGAATCACGGGTTTCCTCGTCGGGAAGTCAATGACCACTCGGACTCCTGAGATAGTGCCGGAAAGGGCCCTGGTAACCGCCCTGACGACTGTCTCGCTGAGCTCGCCTGCCGCAGCCAGGGCTCCGGCGGCGCCCGCAGAGGCAGCGTCTTCCGACTTCAGGCCGGCCTGCCTGCCCGCCTCGATCGCCCCCTCCACGGCCTTCCTGGCCACGGCGGCCACGTCACCACCCACCTCGGCGGTGGCCCTGACCGCAGCAGCGGCGGCATCGCCCAGAACGCCCGCCGTTACCTTGCCGACCTCACCCACGCCTTGAATCGCGCCGATCACAGCGCCCTTGGCCACTGCGCCGAGCTCCGTATCAGCCTCGCTGCCGGCACGAACTGCGCCCTCGACTGCATCTTGCGTGACCCGCGGAGTCTCGCCCTTCCCGCCCTTGAAACCGCGAAGTGCGGCCGAGGTTATCTCACGTGTCACATCAATGGTAACCGCAACGACGTCGCCCGCACCCTTGACCTGTCTGGCCAGGGCATCCTTTATGCGCCTGCTCACCCCTGCTACGGGCATGGGATCGATCCTCCCCCGACTCCTTGCCCGCCGCAGGCAACTCCACCGCCTGTGGACCGCATGGCTGTTCCTTTCTTCTGTCCCGCTCTAGATGGGGTGTTCCTGGATGTCCTCGCTGCTCGCACTCCGATGGACCCGCAATACGTGGGCCGGGGAGATCTGCGGATTCAACTCCACGTAGTTTCGCGGACCATTCCAGTAGTACCGGGCGTCGCTCAAGAGATCGTGCACCTCGTAGGCCTGCGTCTCGGGGATACCCAGCGCCGCCAGCGGCAGGTCCACCCAACCCGACTGAGCATAGTGTGGGTCCAGATTCACAACTACCACCACCACGTTCGAGAGGTCACGCGTTCTCTTGCTATAGCACAGAATCCGCTCGTTGTCCACTGCGTGGAACTCCAGCCTCTCATCACTCTGGAGAGCCGGATTGTCCCGCCTGATGCTGTTTACCCTCGCAATGAAGTCCTTGAGGCTATGTCCTTCCTCGATATTCCAGTGCTTGATCTCGTACTTCTCGGAATTCAGGTACTCCTCGCTTCCCGGCTCCCTGGCTCTGCTCTCGCACAGCTCGAAGGCCGGGCCGTAGATACCATAGCTCGCCGCCAGCGTAGCTGCCAGCACCAGCCGGGCGCTGAACGCGGGCCGGCCGCCGGTCTGGAGATACTCAGTCAAGATATCAGGCGTGTTTGTCCAGACGTTGGGCCTGAAGAACTCGTGCACGTCCGTGTCGGTGAGTTCCGTGAAGTACTGCTCCAGCTCCCACTTGCTGTGGCGCCACGTGAAGTAGGTGTATGACTGGGTGAAGCCCAGTTTGGCCAGGCGGTACATGATCTTGGGCCGGGTGAATGCTTCCGCGAGGAAGATCGCTTCCGGGCAGTCCCTCTTCAGCTCGGCGATCATCCACTCCCAGAACTCGAAGGGTTTGGTATGAGGGTTGTCCACGCGGAAGATGCGCACGCCCTGGTCGATCCAGAACGAGACGACGCTCTTCATCTCTTCCCAGAGCCCGATCCAATTCGGACTGTCGAAGTTCAGGGGATAGATGTCCTCGTATTTCTTGGGGGGGTTCTCCGCGTACTGGACACTGCCGTCGGCACGCCGGCGGAACCATTCCGGGTGCTCCTTCACGTAGGGGTGGTCCGGAGAGCACTGAAAGGCGATGTCCAGCGCCACCTCGATGCCGTGTTCCCCGGCCCGTGCCACGAACCGGCGGAAGCTCTCCGGAGTGCCGAGTTCAGGATGGACCGCCTTGTGGCCGCCCTCTTCAGAACCGATGGCCCACGGTGTCCCCGGGTCGTCCGGCCCCGCCTCACGTGCGTTGTTCCGGCCCTTGCGGTGCGTCCTGCCAATAGGGTGCACCGGCGGGAGATACACGATGTCGAAACCCATGCCGGCGACGTACGGAAGGCGGGCTTCGCAGTCCTCGAAAGTACCGTGGCGCCCCGGCTCGGGGGCAGTGGACCGAGGGAACATCTCGTACCAGGCGCCGAAACGGGCCTTCTCCCGGTCGACAGTCACTTGAAGCACCTTCTGATAGCTTGCGGCCGATCCCCTGTCGAGGTACTTCTCCATAAGTGCGAGAACGTCTTTGCTCAGGGCAGTTTCGAGTTCCGACTTCCTGTTCCCCCGCGGCGACCTGAACGCCTTCTCCCAGTTTGCCAGAAGCCTTGCGTCCGCAGGGGAAGCTCGCTGCGCGGCTTCTGAGATCAGGTCCGCTCCCGTGAGAAGATCAACCCCGACTTCCTGTCCCGCCGCGGCCTTCTTCGCCAGATCGCGCTGCCACGATCCGAATGGGCTGACCCAGGCCATGACGGTGTAGGCATACGACCCGAGATCTGAGACCTCGAAGGATGCGCGCCACCTGTCGTTGACCAGGGGTTCCATGGAGGTTTCGGTCCACTCACGTTCCCCTTCTCTGCGGTGCAGAAGCACGGCACGCAGTACATCAGTCCCGTCCGCGAAGACGTCGGCCTCCACGACCACTTCCTCGCCGACGGTGCGCTTGACGGGGAAGCGGCCGCCGTCAATCTCCGGCTGCACACCTTCGATGACTACGCGCGCGCTCCGTTCTGGACCGGGCATTGTAAGCTCCTAGCCGTCGCGCGTCAATCGGGCGAGCGGGCCTGACACACGCAAGCACGCCGCGGCACGCTGCTCATCCCGCACGCAGGTCTCAGGTTGACACGCCGGAATCCGCCTGCTTCACCGCATGCAGCCCCGGGGTGGTCCAACCATCCAGGCTCTTCGGGATTGGCGACGGAACTCGCCGGACAGGCGATGTCCCCTCCGGGATGATCGGACTGACAACGTGTCGGCGCAACAGTCCATTCGAGAGGTCCGGCTTCATGCTCTCCGCTCCGGAAGCGAGCCATCCGGGACAGGGCCGCGAGCCTGCATACTCTACCCGGAGCCGGCCGATACTGCAATAGCCCGTCTACTGCCCGCCGTCCCGTCGCGCCCCTGTTCGGGACCTGGTTCTCGCGCGCGTCGCCCCCAGCATGACGAGAAGTTCGCCGACTGCGGTGTCGCTTCCTTCGTCCTTGAGCGGCATATCCGAGTGTATGCGATAGTGGTTCTGCCGGCCAACCCTGGTCTTGGTTATGTAGCCGGCCTCGTCCAGGTCCTTGATAATCTTGTGGGCTGCCCTCTCAGTCACGCCGACAGCGTCGCCGATCTCTCTGGCAGTGCTGCGCGGCCGTTTGGCAATCGCTGCCAGTACGAGACCGTAGTTCGTCAGGAAAGTCCAATCAGCCATTTCGCGACCATCCCTCCTTTCGGACTACGCTGGCACGCCGGCCAACTCCAATCGCCAATCTTGCGGGGAAATGCGTGAAGAGCTATTGACAAGCTGTGAAAGCCGTGCATAATGATATACGATATATGAATTGTCTTTCATGCACCAGTCTTCTTGCTACATGTTTCTTGAAAATCAGTGTCAGGATTATCTCACAGGCTATGATGGATGTCAAGCGCTTGGCGCTTCGGGACCGTGCGAAGGGCGAACGGAAACGGGACCGGAGACCGTGTTTCGATACCGCTGTGCTTTCCAGCAGGTGGCGCTCGAGCCGCGGCGGTGGTATGCTTGGGGAGAGGGCAGAACATAAGACTGGCGGCCCTGCTGGCAAACGAGTCCGCGTCGTTCTTGATCGAACGTCACACGTTGGCCTGGAGGGGGACCGGGTGAGGAGGCACTGTGGCGCAGCACGATGAAATGACGCCGGAGAACACGGAGTTCGCGATCCTCTCGTTCGAGGGGCCCGACCTCTACTCCATGGCCGGTGGCCTTGGGGTCAGAGTCACCAACCTCTCCCAAGCCCTGGCCGATCTGGGATTCACGGTGCACCTCTTCTTCGTCGGCGATCCTCGGTTTCCGGGAGAGGAGCCCACGTGCGCCAGCAGGCTGATACTGCACCGCTGGTGTCAGTGGATCAGTCACTATCATCCTGTCGGCGTCTATCAGGGGGAGTACGAGAAGCTTCACGACTTCAACGAATCGCTGCCCAAGTTCGTCGTAGATCAAATCGTGAAGCCAGCGGAGGCCAAGGGCAAACTCACCGTTGTGCTGGGCGAGGACTGGCATACCGCGGAGGCCATGTGCCGCATCAACGATCTGCTCGGCTTCCAGCGGCTGAGGAGCAGAGCGGTCCTGTTCTGGAACGCCAACAACACCTTTGGTTTCAACCAGATCGACTGGCCGCGTCTGGCCGGTGCCGCCACCATAACCACCGTCAGCAGGTACATGAAACAGATCATGCTGGGCATGGGGCTGGGCGTTTTCGTCATTCCGAATGGAATCCCCAGGGATCTGCTGGCCGACGTGGATGAGAGCCTGACGGCGAGGCTCAGAGAGAGTCTGGACGCCGACCTGGTGCTGGCCAAGGTGGCTCGCTGGGACCCCGACAAGCGATGGCACATGGCGGTGGAAGCGACAGCGCGGCTCAAGGCCAGAGGACTGAAGACCGTCCTGCTGGCGCGGGGAGGGATAGAGCCGCACGGTGGAGAGGTCATAGAGAACGCCCTCCGGTTGGGCCTCACGGTGAAGGAAGTCCATGCCGCAAGTGACAGTCTCGACGATTCCATGAGGGCGCTGGAAGGCAATGCAGGCGCGGACGTCATTTCGATAAGGTCGCATTGCACGCAGCAGTTCCTGCGAGTGGTCTACCGCGCGTCCGATGCCGTGCTCGCGAACAGCGGCCACGAGCCCTTTGGCCTCGTCGGGCTGGAGACCATGGCCGCAGGGGGGATCGCTTTCACCGGCAGCACAGGCGAGGACTATGTGCTTCCCTTCCACAATGCTATTGTTCTGGAGACATCCGATCCTGGTGAGATCGAAGGATACGTGATGTACCTGGAAGCCTACCCCACGTTGAAGGAGAACATGCGGAAGGCCGCAAGGGCGACGGCCGGCCTGTTTACGTGGGGAGTATCGGTAGAGAACCTGCTGCAGAAGCTCGGGTATCGCGCCAGAATCCAGAGTCTGCTCGGCGTGCCGCGGAGGGCTGCTCCGTCGCAGGTGGAGACCCGCGTCCTCGAGTCCGCGTGGGCGGGGAGGGAGCTTCGTTTGGACGAAGAGACTCCTGTCTCGAGGGGCGCAACTCACCCCGAACGGGCAGTCGCAGGGGTGGACACGGGATGCGGCAAAATGCTACGCTGAGCAGTGTCAATGGCTACGCCGGGCGCGAAGGCGCCGTAATGTTCGACCGATATCAGTGGGGGCCGCACGTCGGGACTTGCGGCGTAGTGGAGGCGGCCACGAGGAAAGGAGGCAACGGCACGGTAATGGTCAATGTGCACGCAAGACCTGGAAAGGGCCGTACCTCGAACTAGGACGAGGAGGCTGCTGCGCGGGGGCGCAGATGTCCCTCGCCCCACGCCTCGGAGAAGGGCGAAGCCACTTCCTCAGGCGAGCCGGGAAACGAATTGATCACCAAGGATGGGAGAGGAGGAAACGAACCAATGGCTACTGCAACCAACAAGAAGCTGGACAAGGCATGGCTGGCAGACGTGCCGGCGGACAAGGTGTTCTGGTGCCACGATGGAAAGGCGCTGAAGAACATGGGCCAACTGTCCTCTGCCCTCAAGCACATGTCCGATGACACCTTCAACCACCACCTGAACAGTGAAAGGAACGATTTCAGCACGTGGGTCAGGGACGTCATCGGTGACATCACACTGGCTGGGCAGCTGGCGAGGGTTGCCACACGGGCAACCGCCGCGAGGAAGGTCGAGGCAAGGCTGAACTCGATCCAGGCGAGCCGATAGGAGCGCGCTTGTGAGCTTTGGTCAAACGTCGATCGACGGATCCCCTGCGAAGGCGACTCAGTGGTCAGACGCGTGGGCAGTCGTGGCCGACCCCTTGAAATTCGCAGCCAAGTTCAACTCAGCTGTGCCGGGGGCCAGCAGGCCTATCACGGCAGACGACATTCGGGAGCTGACCGACTGCGGCCTTATCGGGAGGCGCGGGTTCTTTGACCGCGCCGACATGGAGACTGTAAGAGGCGTACTGCTGTATGAGCGGACGCGTGCGGCCAGGACGCGGGGGACCCGGGATCTTGGTGCGGCGACGGAGCAGGAGGGCGGCAATGCCGGATTCGGCAGCGAGCAGGTGAGTGCAGCTGCCCGCCGGTCAGACGCTCGCGGAACACGCGAGGCCGGGCCGCCAAGCGGCGGCCGCATGAGAAGACGGTCAACGCTGAACTAGGTCGTCAGTTGGAACTGTGTTCTGGGTATGTGTCGCCTGCCCGCCACCTGGAGACAGGCAATGGTGTGGGAGTGTCTCCGGCTGCCGGAGGCCGGTATGCGCGGGGCGTATGCGCCCACAGTCATTCGATGGCTGCTCTCCAGCGCGGACCGGTGCGGGAGCTATCCATTAGCGTGCTGCGGCGGTGGATCCAGGGTCGGGCCACAGGAGTTGTCTAGATGAAGGTACTGCTTGCTGTTGATGGGTCACAATACTCGGACGCGGCGGCGACCACGCTGCTGGCTCTGCAGATGCCCCGCGGGACTCAGATCACGGTGGCCACTGTCGTGCCGGAACATACCTTCCTGGGTGGCATCACCCTGGAGCGGTTCCGGCACCTGCACGCCGCAGGGCAGGGGCGCAAGCCACAGGAAGAGGCGGCGGCAGAACTGTTGGCAGGGCCGGTTCGCCTGCTTCGCGAAGCCGGCATCGACGTTGAAACAGCAGTCCTCTTCGGCCAGCCCGCTGAAGAGATCGTACGGCTCGCCAACAGGACCAAGGATGACCTCGTTGTTGTCGGAGCCAAGGGCGTGAGTGACTCCTCTCGCTTTCCCCTCGGCAGCGTGGCCCAGAAGGTCATGAGGTACGCCGGCACGAGCGTGTTGCTGGTCAGGGAGAAGACGAAGAGGCTGAGGCGCCTTCTCTTCGCCGTCGACGGCAGCAAGTACTCGGATGAGACGGCGCGATTCCTGCTGCGCTTGCCCCTGCCGCATCACACGAGAGTGGTGCTGGCAACCAGCCTCGAGTCGCATGTTGCCGCTTTGGTCAAGATGCCCACGCTGGACTTGGCCGCCAACCAGGTCATAATAGAGGAGCTGCAGGCGGCCGAGGAAGAGGCGGCTCGCGGGCTGATCCGCAAGACGCAGGACCAGTTCCGGAGCAAGGGCTACGAGACGGAGACCCTGGTCCTGAAGGGCCAACCCGCCGCGGAGATCATCGGCGTCGCCAACACCGTCAATCCCGACCTCATAGCGGTGGGAGCCAAGGGCTTGAGCGGCATCGACGCCTTCCTTCTCGGAAGCGTGGCGCAGAGGGTTGCCAGATTCGCCCGATACTCGGTACTGATTGTGAACGCGCAGTCGCGCTAGCTCCCCATCCCGGACAGATTTCACCAATATGGCAGATTGATGCCGTCTGGAGGCCGCAGATGAAGTCGGAGAGCCCGGCAGAGAAGAAGAAGCCCGACATCGTGATAAGGGAGATGGAGATCGACGATCTCCCGTCTGTCTATCACCTCGGGGAAAGGCTGTTCACCAGCGAGGACCTGCCGATTCTGTATCGCACCTGGGACCAGTACGAAGTGACCGACTACTACAGTTCGGACTCCGACTACTGTCTTGTCGCCGAGGCGAACGGCATCATCGTGGGCTTCGTTCTGGCGACGACTATTGAGAAAGAGGGCACCGCCTGGAAGAGATACGGGTACGTCGCCTGGATGGGCGTTGACGAGTCCTTTCAGAGGAGAAAACTGGGGCGCCGCCTGTACAAGAAGCTGGAAGAGGAGCTGTTGGAGGACGGGGTCAGAATGGTCATCGCGGACACCGAAGGCGGCAATGCGGACGCGATCTCCTTCTTCAAGGCGGAGGGCTTCTCGCGGCGAAGCGAGCACGTGTGGCTCGCGAAGACCCTTCAGCGGTCGGCCAAGAAAGCCGCGAAGCGCAAAAGAGCGCAAGTCGCGTCCCCTGAAACAGGCGAACGTGCTGACTAGACAATGTACCGAACCCCGCGGGCTCCCCTCCGTCAGCGGGATGCTGGGAAATGACGCCCCGAGGAATGCTCGCGGCACCGTGTAGAGAAGCGCGCCATGAGAAAGACCCCACGAAAACAACTGAAGATCCAGCCCGAAAGGCTTAAGGCTCTGCTCAAGAGCCTGGTGGACATCTACAGTCCTTCGGGCAAGGAAGAGGAGGTCCTCGAATACTCTGAGGGTTATCTCAGGGGCAGCGGCCTCACTGTCGTCAGACAGCCGGTGGACGAGAACCGCTTCAACGTGGTGGTGATGCCCAAAGGCACCGAGGAGGTTGACCTGTGCTTCGTGGGGCATTTGGATACCGTTGCGGCCCATGACCTCGACGAGTACGGATTCACGGAGGAGGAAGACACCATCTCCGGCCTCGGGTCCACCGACATGAAAGCCGGCTGCGCGGCCATGATGGAAGCGTTCACTGTCCTTGCCGGTCTGGGCGACGAGATGCCTCCGGTCGGCCTTGCCCTCGTTGTGGGAGAGGAGGAGGACAGCGACGGAGCCAAGACCCTGGTCCGCGAGTACAGTTTCCAGTGGGCGGTAGTCGGTGAGCCGACGGAGCTGGCCCCTTGCCTCGGGCACTACGGCTATCTCGAGGTACTCCTGCGCACCAGAGGCAAGCGGGCCCATTCGTCGATGCCGGAACTGGGACAGAATGCGATCGAGCCTATGTTGAGGCTCCTTCTTCAGGTGACCGAGTATGCCGCTTCTCTGCCCCACGGCGTCGTGTACAATATACGTGAGCTCTCCGGCTTCCCGGGCGGGTTTGTCGTCCCTGACGTCTGCGAGGCCTGGCTGGACTTCCACCTGCCACCGGACTCCAGGATCGATGTGCTGAAGACAGAGCTGGAACAGGTGATGGAAAGCGCGGGCAAGAAGCTCCCCAGCCTCGATGCTTATATCAGGTTCGAGGGTACGTACTCAGGGTACAGGATATCGCCGGACAGGTCTCTGGCAAAGAAGCTGAGGAGCGTCTTTGAGAGGGGGGCTCTCCCGTGGGAGCCACAGGACTTCCGCAGCCACTCGGATGCGAACGTGTTGTGGGCTGCCGGAGTCGATCCCATAATCGTGGGGCCCGGCCGACTCGAACTGGCACACAGCCCGGAAGAGTCGGTGTCCTTCAGCGAAGTGTCGCGGGCTTCGCAGCTCTATCTGGATATTGCGCTGTCATTGTGAGTTCTCGATGCGGCAGGGTGCTCTCGGAACCCGCGTGTCTGCGACGCACGCCGCGTCCAGGGAGACGCGAGTTGTCTTGGTGAGCGCAGGCGCGTCAGATTCAGGGAACTCGCGCCGCGTCGTGGCGACAGGAAAGAGACATGAGAAGACCGAACCTGCCTGACCGCATAGGTAGACTCGATGAGTTCGCCCGGAACATGTGGTGGACGTGGCACGAACCCGGGCGTGACCTGTTCCGGGCGCTCGACTACCCGACGTGGAAGGCGAGCGGCCACAATCCGGCAAAGCAGCTGCTCGAGACGAACGCGGAGAGAGTGGCGCGGGCGGCGAACGATCCAGCGTTTCTCAAGCTCTATGACTCTGTCCTCGCGTCATACGATGCCGATCTGGTCGCCTCCGACAAATGGTTCCAAAGAAGCTATCCCGGCGATATCCTCGGCCCGGTCGCTCTCTTCTCCATGGAGTTCGCCGTTCACAGATCACTGCCGATCTACGCGGGCGGGCTGGGCATCCTCGCGGGGGACATATGCAAGGAGGCCAGCGATCTCGGGATACCGATGGTGGGAATCGGCTTCATGTATCCCCAGGGGTACTTCCAGCAGCGCATCTCGCCGCAGGGCTGGCAGGAGGAGGTCTTCAACCCGGTCGATTTCGACGAGGCGCCCATCGAACCCGTGCTTTCGGCCCAAGGTCACACGCCGCTCGCCAGCGTTCGCATCGACGGCCGGGAGGTACACATCCGGGCCTGGCTCCTCCACGTCGGCCGGACGGCCATATACCTGCTGGACACGAACTCAGAGGACAACGATCCTCTTGACCGGCAGCTGTCCTCGCGCCTCTATGTCGCCGACCAGGAGCTGCGTATCAAGGAGGAGATCGTGCTGGGCGTGGGAGGGGTCCGTGTTCTGCGCGCCCTTGACATCCACCCCTCCGTGTGGCACGGCAACGAAGGCCATACCGCGTTCATGATGCTGGAGCG
>CAZNMB010000004.1:21661-22190 GCA_964574095.1 uncultured Dehalococcoidia bacterium | reverse complement strand
ACCGAGACTACCCTAGGCCGCAGCGTAGACAGCCGCCAGGTCCAGGCCCTTCTCCAGGCCCTGCCCCAGCCGCTCCATCTTCTTCTCGTCGCAGAACCCGGCCCCGTCGAACAGGTCCTCAAGGGCTTCCATCGTGCCGGGCGTGTCCTTGTCCACCATCACGATCGGCACGTCCCGCTCCCGCGCGCGGCTGAGGATGCCTGGAACAGGCTCGATGTTGCCGGTGAGCACGAGGCACTTCGTGGACGTCTCCAGGGCTCCGAGCTGGATGTCGGGGCGGTCACCGCGCGTCACCACCGCCTTGTTGCTCTTGAGGCGGAGGTACGACAGCGACGAGTCAACCGACATCGCCCCCACCATCACGCTCTCCACCAGCTCGCCGGAGCGGTCCTGCGAGTTGAGTATGCTGCCCCCGACGTGCTCCGCCAGCTCTCCGACCGTGACGCCGAGCAGGGCGCGGTCCTCGGGCAGCACGCCCAGTACCTTGACCCCGTCCGCCTCCAGCGAGGCAGCGAGCCGGGCCTTCCCC
>CAZNMB010000004.1:0-21651 GCA_964574095.1 uncultured Dehalococcoidia bacterium | reverse complement strand
CGTGAGTTCACCGTTTCCATCATGCGCTCGGGCACGAAGTTGATCACCACGCCGAGGAGGTCGTCCGCCAGCATCTTGGCCGCGGCCACGATCGCGTCCTTGTCCCGCCCGGCATCGTGTGGAACAAGCAATATTGCCTTCGCCTTGATCGCGTCCACCGTTCGCGCCGCTATGCGGGCGGCATCGCTGCCCGCCGCGAAGCCGGACACGCCTTCCACGAGCACCACGTCCTTCCCTCGCGAGACCGACGAGCAGGCCTCCCGGACGCTCTTCAGCCACGACGGCTCGGTCTCGTCCACAGTGGCCGCCAGCTCCTCTACGGTGCCTGAGACCGGGCACAGCGACTCGACCGGTTCTTCCAGGGCGAGAAGCCGCTTCATGCATTCCGCATCCCGGTCACTGCCCCCGGAGCCGCCCACCGGCTTCAGATACCCCACCTTCTTGCCGCCAGCCTGGAGCTTTCTGCCCAGCGCTGCTGCGAGCGAGCTCTTGCCCGCGGCGCCGTCCATCGACGTTATATACAGAGCAGCCATCGAAGCCTCCTCAGTTCCCGGCTTGCATTCCCCGCCACCCGGCCGATTCCCATCAAAGTATAATCATCCGGCCGCCTTGAAGCAACGTCCGCTCTCGAAAAGACCCGCACCTTCTGGTAGAATGCCCCCAGCGGCGGTCACGCTGCGGGACGAGGAGAGGGCCAGCGAATGAGAAGGATCTGGGCACCGTGGAGAATCGATTACATCAGAAATGAGAAGCCCCGGGAGTGCATCTTCTGCCGGAAGCTGCGGGAGGACCGGGATGCCGAGAACTACATCCTGTTCCGCGGCAGGAGCAACTTCGTGCTGCTGAACCTCTACCCCTACAACCCGGGGCACCTGATGGTCGCCCCGCACAGGCACCTGAGCGACCTGCAGGACCTCACGGAGGACGAGCTTCTCGAGCACTTCGACCTGGTGCGAAAGAGCGTCAAGGCGCTCAGGGAGGAGTACAAGCCGCAGGGCTTCAACATCGGCCTCAACCTGGGAAGGACGGCCGGCGCCGGGATCGAAGACCATGTGCACACACACGTGATCCCGCGCTGGAACGGGGACACCAACTTCGTGACGGTGGTGTCGGACATCAGGGTGATCCCGCACGCGCTCGACGCCACCTACGCCGAGCTGGCAGGCAAGATAGCCTGAGACCGGCTCGGTCCGCGACCAGCAGAGACGCGACCGGAGCGGCAAGCTGTTAACTACACCATCTGCCTAGAAGCGCCGCCAACTCGGCCACTGATGTTTCTATTTCTTCGTAGAACTTGTCCTTCGTCAGGCCGTATACGTCGTGTCTCAGTTCCGTCATGAAATCCCACTGATTGCTGATGTCTCTACCCTCGGCCTGATCGTGTCGCAAGTCGAAGTAGGCCTGGATACTCGAGCTTAGATGAGCGTACTTCTCCCGAAGCAGCCTCGCCACTTTGCATACCTCGGTGCTGGCTACGGAGCCTAGGACAATGTCTGATTCCCAAGCCAGTTCTTGGAGTTCACTCAGATGCTCGACTAGCGGCTTCAGGCGCCGCCATTTCGCCCACGCTTCATTGAGTACTGCCGCTGTTTCGGGCGTCTCGTCTTCCAAGGGCGGGCGGTCGGCGTATTCGGCTGAGGTCGTCAAGGGGTGTCTAGCACTTTCGAAGTCTGCTTGAAGCTTGCGTAACACAACCACCAGCCTGCGGCTGAACTCGAACCTTGCCCTCCAACGCAGCTCGCGCCGCCAGGAACTCAACCAGTACTGTGAAACGCCCGCCACTGCAACAGCCGAGAAGCTCACGACAATGTTGGACGCAATCTCGTAGGAGATGGTTTCACCCTCAGAACCATGTCGAGCCAGATACTAGCAGAACGCAAGTTCGTGGTCAAGCGGTGGTTGCTCCCATGCAACTATACCTGGGCCTCGCTCCTTGTGGATGTTATCATCCACAAGAGACGGCGAGGCCAGGATGAGTAGGCTGCCAGGAGGGATGCGAGCGCAGGCCGTTGTTCATCTCCGAGATTGCAGTTTGCGGTGGATGATAACATCCACCGCGAGCAGATAACCGTAGGCTCGTACCGTCGCGATTCCTATCACGACGGGTTATTCGTTGCCACCGGAGTGGCAACGCTACTTGGTCTGTACACCTGTAGCCCTGTTTCGCGGGACGCGGCAAGCTGCCGACTCTGGACATGTCTTCGCATATCATTTATACTCTAAACTGCGGGGTATGGTGAATGCAGTCACAAAGATGCAACTGGAAGACCGCGAACACTGGGCGTTGAGCCCCGCACGATTTCTCAATTGATCCCACCTTCAGATAGACTATGCCGCAGCCGACTGCGATAGCGCTCAGACCCGCAAACGAGTTCCTGTCGCTTGTCCAGAGCCAGACCGGGGAGAGCATAACCGCCTGCTACCAGTGCGGCAAGTGCAGCGCCGGGTGCCCCACGGCCTACGCCATGGATATCACTCCGCGGCAGGTCATGCGCTGCATCCAGCTGGGCCTCAAAGACGAGGTACTGGGCAGCTCGGCCATCTGGTTGTGCGTGAGCTGCCAGACCTGCTCGCTCAGATGCCCCCGTGAGATCGACATCGCCAAGGTCATGGAGTCGCTGCGTCTCCTCTCCCAGGCGGAGGGCAGGGCTCCGGCGCAGAAAGACATAGCAACCTTCTACAACTCGTTCATGCAGGACGTGCAGCTCTTCGGCCGCGTCTACGAGGCCGGTCTCGGCGTGCTCTACAACATGCGCAGCATGCACCCCTTCAACAACATGACGCGGCTGCCCGGGCTCTTCTCCAGGGGCAAGCTGAAGCTCAAGCCCCAGCGGAGAGGGGTGTCCGAGGTCAAGCAGATCACGGCGCGGGTCAAGGAGATGGAGAGGAAGCGGAGCTAGCTTTGACTACGGCAGGGAACGGCACAGCGGGCAAGGCCGGTACGCGCAGCTACTCGTACTACCCCGGATGCTCCCTGCACGGCACGGGCGTTGAGTTCGACGCCTCCGTTCGCCAGGTGTGCCTCAAGCTCGGCATCGACCTGCGCGAGCTCGAGGACTGGGTCTGCTGCGGGGCTTCGGCGGCCCACTCCACGGACGAACTGATGAGCCTCGCGCTTCCGGCGCTCACCCTGAAGCAGGCGGAGGCAAGCGGCCTCCCCCTGGCGGTGCCGTGCGCGATGTGCTTCTCCCGGCTGAGGATCACCCTTCACGAGATCGAGAACAAGGAGACCCTGGACCGCGTCAACCGCGCCCTCGGCACGGAGCTGGGCAAGCCGGTAGCCGTCCAGTCCATGCTCCAGGTGCTGGCGGACGAGACCCTCTCGCTGCCGGTCACCAGGAGCCTTGAGGGGCTCAAAGTGGCCTGCTACTATGGCTGCCTCCTGGCGCGGCCGCCGGAGGTGGTGGGCATCGACGACGCGGAGAACCCGCAGATAATGGACAAACTGGTGGCGAGGCTGGGCGCAGAGGCCGTGGACTGGGGGCTGAAGACCTCCTGCTGCGGCGCAGGCGTGGCATTCCCCCGCCTCGACGTCGTGCTCAAGCTGTCGCACAGGCTGCTCTCGCTGGCGCAGAGTAGCGGCGCCGACTGCGTCGCCGTGGCGTGCCCGATGTGCCACTCGAATCTCGACATGTACCAGAAAGACATGAGCGCGAAGTCCGGTCAGAAGATCTCGTTCCCCGTCCTCTATTTCACCCAGTTGATGGGGTTGGCGCTGGGCCTGCCGCCCGGCGACCTTCTGCTGGACAAGCATTTCACCGACCCGCTGCCCATGCTGCGCGACAAGGGGCTGGCCTAGGAGGAACGATGTCCCGCATCGGCGTGTTCATCTGTCACTGCGGCACGAACATCGGGGGCGTAGTCAACGTTCCCGAGGTCGTGGAAGCCGCCAGGACCATGCCTCTGGTGGCCTACGCCGACGATAACAAGTACACGTGCAGCGAGGTCGGGCAGGCTTCGATCCGCGAGGCGATCAAGGAGCACAAGCTGGACAGGGTGGTGGTCGCCGCCTGCTCGCCCCGGATGCATGAGAAGACCTTCCGCAAGACCGTCGCCGCCGCGGGCCTCAACCCGTACATGCTCGAAATCGCCAACCTGCGAGAGCACTGTAGTTGGGTGCACTCCGGCTCCCCGAACGCCACGGCGAAGGCGATAGACCATGTCAGGATGGCGGTAGCCAAGGTCACCCGCCACGAGTCCCTGTTCCCCAAGCAGGTCGGCCTGACCAAGCGCGCCCTCGTGATCGGCGGCGGCGTCACGGGCATACAGGCGGCCCTCGACATCGCCGGAGCGGGACAGGAGGTGGTGCTGGTCGAGAAGGAGCCCAGCGTCGGCGGGCGCATGGCGCAGCTCGACAAGACCTTCCCCACTCTCGACTGCTCGGCGTGCATACTGACCCCGAAGATGGTCGATGTCGCCCAGCATCCCAAGATAACCCTGCTGACATACTCGGAGGTCAAGGCCGTCCGGGGGTTCGTGGGCAACTTCGAGGTGGACATTCTCAAGAAGGCCAGGAAGGTCGATCATACCAAGTGCACGGGCTGCGGCACCTGCTGGCAGAAGTGCCCGGCGAAGATCCCGTCCGAGTTCGACCTCGGCCTCGGGCAGCGTACCTCCATCTACATCCCCTTCGCCCAGGCGGTCCCCAACAAGCCCAGGATCGACCTGGAGAACTGCCGCTATCAGAAGTTCCTCAAGTGGCAGGAGACTCAGGAGGGGAAGAAGCCGCCCGAATGCCGCATCTGCGAGAAGCTCTGCCCGACAGGCGCGATCGACTGGGAGCAGCAGGACGAGCTGATCACCGAGAAGTTCGGCGCCATCGTCGTGGCCACCGGCTTCAAGACTTTCGACTACAGCGTTTACGGCGAGTACGGCGGCGGCAGATACCCCGACGTCATCACGTCGCTGCAGCTTGAGCGGCTGATGTCGGCGGCGGGGCCGACCGGAGGCGAGGTACTGAGGCCGTCGGACAACCACCATCCCAAGACGGTCGTATTCATCCAGTGCGTGGGGTCGCGGGACGACAAGGTGGGACGTCCCTACTGCAGCAAGGTCTGCTGCATGTACACGGCCAAGCACGCCATCATGCTCAAGGAGCACGACCCCGAAGTCCAGTGCTACGTGTTCTACATCGATGTCCGTGCCGGGGGCAAGGACTTTGAGGAGTTCGCCCGCCGCGCGCAGGACGACTCGGGCGCCGTCTACCTCAGGGGCAGGGTCTCCCAGATCTACCAGGAGGGGAGCAAGCTCAAGGTGCTGGGCGAGGACTCGCTAATCGGACGTCCGGTAGAGATCGACGCCGATCTGGTGGTCCTGGCTACAGGCATGGAGGCCAGCGAGGGCGCGGACACGCTCGCCCAGACCCTGAATATCAGCTATACCATCTACAACTTCCTGATCGAGGCGCACCCCAAGCTGCGCCCGGTCGAGACCCAGACGGACGGCATATTCGTCGCCGGCGCCGCGGTCGGCCCGCGCGATATTCCCGAGTGCGTGGCGCACGGCAGCGCCGCGGCGGCCAAGGCGATCGGGCTGCTCAGCCAGGACTCCCTGACTACCGACCCGCTCACGTCGATCGTTGACCCGATGAAGTGCGTCGGATGCTTTGCCTGCAAGGCGGTCTGCCCCTTCAACGCGGTCGAAGAGAAGACAATGAGAGACGGCCGCATCGTCTCGTCGATCAACGAGAGCCTGTGCAAGGGCTGCGGGCTCTGCGTCGTGGCCTGTCGGCCCGGCGCGATCAATCTGCGCGGCTTCACCAGCCAGCAACTGCTATCGGAGGTCATGACGCTTGTCCGCAGATAACAGCCCTCTGGTCATCGGTTTCCTGTGCAACTGGTGCAGCTACGCCGGGGCGGACATGGCCGGCACCAGCCGCCAGTCCTACCCGACCAACATCCGCATCATCCGCGTCCCGTGCTCGGGCCGCGTTGACCCGCTGCTGATAGTCAAGTGCTTCGAAGAGGGCGCGGACGCCGTGCTCGTCGCGGGCTGCCATCCGGGAGACTGCCACTACAACGAGGGCAACTACTACGGGCGGCGCCGCTTCGCGCTGCTGCGCGCGCTTCTGGACTTCATGGGTATCGAGAGAGAACGATTCCGGACCGAGTGGGTCTCCGCCTCGGAGGGGAAGAGGTTCGCCGGTATCGTCACCGAGTTCACCGATCAAATGACGAAGCTTGGCCCGAGGAAAGCGAGCTGATGGCAGCCGACTTCACCCGGCAGATCAGAGAGAAGGCGAAGGAGCTGCTCGAAGGCGGCACCGTCGAGTGCGTCATCGGCTACGAGACGGGCACGGACGGCGTCAGCGCGCGCCCGGCCTTCGTCTACGACGCGGCGGATGTCGATCGCCTGGTCTTCGACAACACCTGCACGCACAACCTGGTCAAGTACCTGCTCAACAGGAAGGGCAAGTCCACGGCCGTTGTGGTCAAAGGCTGCGACTCCCGCGCCCTGAATCTGCTGCTCAGCGAGAAACAGATCCAGCGGGACCAGGTCTACGCGATCGGCGTGGTCTGCCCCGGCGTAGTGGAGTGGGGGTGGAACAGGCGCAGCGACCGGACTCAGGACCGCTGCGGCTGGTGCCGGCAGCACACCCCTGTCGTCTCCGACTTCCTGGTGGGCGAGCCGGTCACCGAGGAGCCTCCCGCCGGGTACTCCGACATCGCCGAGATGTCCGCCAAGACGAGTGAGGAGCGGGCCGCATTCTGGAAGGAGCAGGCGGAGCGCTGCATCCGCTGCTACGCCTGTCGCCAGGCCTGCCCCGGCTGCTACTGCATCGATTGCTTCGTGGAGCTTCTCGAACCCGAGTGGGTCGGGATCAGGATCGCGCCCGAGGAGAACTGGATGTGGAACACTGTACGCGCCTTCCATCTCGGCGGGCGCTGCATTGCGTGCAACGAGTGCGAGCGGGTCTGCCCCGTCAACCTGCCGCTCAGCCTGCTCAACAGGAGGCTGGAACAGGAAGTGGTCGATCTGTTCGACTACAGGGCGGGAATGAGCGAGGACGCCCCCGCGCCGCTGATTACGTTCAAGAAGGATGAGTCGCTCGGAATAGGGGAATGACGAAGGTTCTTGGCAGGAAAGAGCTCGAGTCCTGGCTCGGCAAGGTAATGCAGGAGCGGGCCCTGGTCGCCCCCAGGCGCGTGGACGATCTCACCCTCTTCCGCCCCGTCAAATCGATGGACGAGATCGCCTTCGACTACCAGAACACGAATATCTCGCCCAAGGAGTTCTTCTTCCCCAAGACAGACACGCTGTTCACGGCCGAGCACAAAGACGGCGATATCGAGCTTGTCCCCGGTGTGGTGGAGCAGGAGACCGTCATCTTCGGCGTCCGCCCGTGCGACGCACGCGGCATCGCGATGCTCGACAGCCCCTATCTCGACGACCCGGCCGACGCCATTTGGGCTCAACACCGGGCGCGCACGACGATCATCGGGCTCGCCTGCACTCAGCCCGGCCCGCAGTGCTTCTGCAGCAGCATGGGCAGCGGGCCGGATGACCCGGCCGGCGTCGACGTCATGCTCACTCAGGTCGGGGACGACTACGCCGTTGAGGCGGTTACCGAAAAGGGAGAACTCATCCTTCAGAGCGCCGAACTCAGGGAGGCGGACGTGAGCCCGTCGGTCCCCCCGTGCGACGCGAACGTGCCCGCCGAGGGCATCGCCGACGCGGTTCGCAAGGCCTTCGACAACGAGTACTGGAGCCGGCTGGCCGACCGCTGCATTCACTGCAACGTCTGCGCCTACGTGTGCCCCACCTGCTACTGTTTCGACATCCGTGACCGGACGGACCAGGGCAAGATCGAGCGGCTGCGCACCTGGGAGAGCTGCCAGTCGAAAGGCTTCACCCGCATCGCCGGCGGCCACGACCCCCGAGCGCAGAAGGGCCCCCGGCTTCGCCAGCGCTTCTGCCACAAGCTGCTCTACTTCCCGCAGCAGTTCGGCCCGGTTGCCTGCGTCGGCTGCGGCCGCTGCGTGGTATCCTGCCCCGTCAACATCGACATCAGGGAGATCATCTCCGATATCCAGAAGCTGGGAGCTGAAGGTGGCTAAGAAAGCGCCCAAGAAGGCGGCAGAAGAAGCGCCCGAGAAAGCGCCTGCGAAGGCGGCTGCCAAAGCACCTCCGAAGGCGTTCTCGAACCCGTTCGTGCCCTCTCCGGCCACGCTGACGAGCGCGGTTGACCTGACGCCCGACGTCAAGCTCTTCACCGTGCAACTGGACAGGCCCCAGGATGAGTTCGACTACAGGCCCGGGCAGTTCGCCTTCGTCTCGGCGTTCGGTCTCGGAGAGAGCCCGTTCGGGATTACCTCCGTGGCCTATCGCAAGGAAGGCCTCCAGTTCGCGGTCAGGCGAGTGGGCACGGTGACCAACGCCCTGCACCAGCTTGAGCCCGGCGTGAAGACCGGCGTGCGGGGCCCCTTCGGGAACTTCTTCCCGCTCGACGACTACAAGGGGAAGAACATCATCATCATCGGCGGCGGCATCGGTTTCGCGCCGCTCCGCCCGGTGATCACCACGATACTCGACAACCGCAAAGACTATGGCGACGTGCTGATATTCAACGGGGCGCGCAGTCCCGCCGACCTCTGCTTCTCAGCCGAGTTCGACGACTGGGCGAAGTCCCCGCACACCAGGGTCGAGCTCACAGTTGATGCCGGCGACGAGAACTGGAAAGGCAGGGTGGCGCTGATCCCCAACGTGGTGGCGGAACTCGCGCCCTCGGCCAAGAACGCGGTTGCCATCATCTGCGGCCCTCCCATCATGATCAAGTTCACCCTCACCAGGCTGAAGGACCTCGGCTTCGGGGATGACCAGATCGTGACCACGCTCGAGGGCAAGATGAAGTGCGGCCTCGGCAAGTGCTTCCGCTGCAACGTCGGCGAGAAATACGTCTGTCGAGACGGCCCGGTCTTCACCTTCGCGCAGATCTCCCAGTTCATCGAGCAGTTCTAGCGCACCCGGCTGCCCGTTCGTGTACACCAGGGGCTGGAGGCAGGGGGCGATCACTCGGGACGGATGCTGCGGTGTGTTGACAATCCAGGTACAATCGTGACGGACTGCCGTGCCCCCCTCGACGCTCGCCAACACCACCGGTCACAGCCCCGGGACATCTGGCCGCCGCCGCATTCGACCAGGGGGGATTGAACGTGCCCAGGCGCAACAAGCGAAGCGATAGGGCCGCCGAGCCGAGCCCACCCGCAGGACACGAATCGGACAGTGGGCAGCCGCCAGCGGAGCCGGCCGCCACCGCCGACGCACTGCTGCAGAAGGCTGAGGCGATACGGAAGGCGCAACTCGACCTCACTCTCAAGAAGCTGCGCGGCCTTACCCAGGATCAGCGCGATAGCCTCGACGCCATGACCAGGGCGCTCGTCGAGGAGATACTTCACGAGCCCCTGGGACGCGTCGGCGGCTGCAACGACGAAGGCGAGAGCTACGCCGAGATCGTGCGCCAGCTCTTCCATCTGGACTCCGCGGAGTCAGGCGAACCAGGAACGCGAGATGCCTAGGAGGCGGTACCTGATCGGCGGCGTCCTGGTGCTCATCGCGCTGGGCGCCCTGCTCTACACCGGCTTCCGGCAGGGCTCGGTCTACTACTACACGATAGAGGAACTGAAGACCCAGTCGGCGGCGCTCGCCGACAGGCAGATCCGGGTTGCGGGAGACGTCGAGGAAGGATCGGTGAGATGGGAAGCCGGCAGCCTGCTGCTGACGTTCACCATGATCGACGGGAACGAGACCCTGCCCGTCTCCTACAACGGTGTTGTCGCCGATACCTTCCAGGAGGGCCGGGAGGTTGTCGTCTCCGGGAAATACGGAAACGACGGCGTTTTCCTGGCGGACAGCATTCTCACCAAGTGTCCCTCCAAGTACGCGCCCGGTGAATAGAGTCTCGCCGCGGGGATGCCCTCATGAGCACAGCAGGTTACGCCGTCCTCTTCGTGTCTCTTGAGCTGTGCGTCTTCTCCTCGGCGGCCTCCTTCCTCGGCGCGAGGCTCGGGTACCCCAGGCTCGTCGCCAGCGCCAGGGCCTGCGTCTTTCTGGCCTGCGGCCTGCTCTCCGCGGCTGTGGCCCTGCTGCTCTACGCCTTCTACAGCCACGATTTCAGCCTCAGCTATGTCGCCGACTACAGCAGCAGCCAGACGTCCCCCCTCTACCTGCTGACGTCGTTCTACGCCGGGAACGAGGGCTCGCTCCTCCTCTGGGCATGGATGCTGTCGGTCTTCAGCGTGCTTGTCACCGTCCGGAGCCGGTCAGCGAACCGGGAGCTTCTGCCGCTGGCCGCCTCCGTGCTCATGGCCATCGCGGTCTTCTTCCTCGTGCTCCTCGTGTTCGTTGCCAACCCCTTCTCCGAAGCACAGACCATCGTGGCCGACGGGCGCGGGCTCAACCCCCTCCTGGAGAATCCGGGCATGCTGCTCCACCCGCCCGTCATCCTCGCCGGGTATGCCGCTTTCGCCGTTCCCTTCGCCTTCGCCGTGGCCGCCCTGGCGACAAGGCGGGCCGATCGTCAATGGCTGGCGACGACCAGGAATTGGGTCCTCGTCTCCTGGCTGCTCCTGGGCATGGGCAACCTCATCGGCGCATGGTGGGCATACACCGAGCTCGGCTGGGGCGGCTACTGGGCCTGGGACCCGGTGGAGAACGCCGGGCTGATGCCGTGGCTGATGTCCACCGCCGTTCTTCACGCCATCGCCATGCTGCGAACGAGGGGCACGTTCAGGGCATGGACGGTATTCCTCATCATACTCACGTTCGACCTCACCATATTCGGCACCTATCTTGCCCGCAGCAACTACCTGACTTCGGTCCACAACTTCGGCCTCTCCGAGCTGGACCCCTATTTCCTCGTCTTCCTGGGCATGGCGGTGCTCGGCCCGCTGGCACTGATGGCCCTGCGCCGGGCCGATCTCAAGGGTGCCGGAGCCGAAGGCGCTGTCATCTCACGTGACGGCGCCTTTCTGCTGGCGGACCTGCTGCTCGTCTTCGCGACGCTGGTTGTCTTCCTCGGTACGCTGCTCGGATGGAGTGCCACCTTCTTCAACTACTGGGTCGGCGTCACGCTGCTCGCCGTCGTGATGCTCATGGGCATGTGCGCGCTGATCTCCCGCCGCCGGGAGCGGGCCGGGAGGCTCGGCTTGAGACTGCTCCCGCCTCTTCTCGTCGCCGCAGTCGCAGCGCTCGCGCTGTCTCTGCTGTCAGACCTGGCGTGGAACTCCACTCTGCTCTTCTCCGTGTGCGCCTTTGTCCTGGGCATGATCGGCGTTGACCTGTGGCGCAGCATCGGAGCCCGCGGCCGGTCGGGGGCGGGAAACCCCCTGCCGTCGTTCTGGTCCCGGGTGCGGGCCAACAGGCCCCGCTATGGCGGCCTTCTCGTCCACCTGGGCATCCTGCTGATCTGCGTCGGCGTGGTCGGCTCCTCTTTCAACTCGGTCGAGGCCGCGGCCGCGCTCCGGCCCGGAGAGTCGCTGATAATCGACAAATACAGGCTGGACTATGAGGGGATATCGACAAGCGTTACCGAGAGCAGGATAATAGTCAGTGCCCCGCTGCTGGCGTACTGCGACGACAAGCCCATCGGCGAGGTCACTCCTCAGAGGCAATATGACATCGGCTACCAGCAGTCCGTCAGCGAGGTCGCGGTCCGCTATGGCCTGTGGGAGGACCTCTATGTTGTCATGGCAAGCTGGGACTCGGATGAGACGGCGGTGTTTCAGGTGAGAGTGAACCGCCTTGTCACCTGGCTCTGGATGGGAGGCGCCCTGCTGCTCCTCGGGTCTCTCTGGGCCCTCTCGCCCGCCTTCCGCCGGGGCAGAGGATCGGTCCCGAGCGAGCCGCCCGCCGGGGAGGCCGGAAACCCGTGACCGGCGTATCCTCCCCGGCTTCAGCGGCGTCCGTCGAGATCGTGGGCCTGACCAAGTCATTCGGCGGCCACCGCGCGTTGAGGGACCTGAGCCTCGCCGTCGCAGAGGGCGAGTCCCTCTCCATCCTGGGCCCCAACGGAGCAGGCAAGACCACGCTGCTGAAGATCATCGCCGCCACGCTCAGGCCGTCTTCGGGCAGTGTCCGCGTCTCCGGGCTGGAAATGGGCCGGGACTCGAATGAAATCCGGCGCCGTGTCGGCTACGTTCCGCACCAGACGCTGCTCTACGACGACCTTACAGCCTACGAGAACCTCACCTTCTACGCCAGGATGTACGGCGTGCCGGACTCCAGGCATCGCATCGGCGCGCTGGCGGAGATGCTGGCGCTCAGCTCCGATCTCGACCGGCTTGTGCGCGACCTCTCTCGCGGCACCGAGCAGCGCTTCTCCATTGCGCGCGCGCTGCTCCATGATCCATCCCTTCTGCTGCTTGACGAGCCCGAGACCGGCCTCGACCAGCGCGCCCGCAGCCTGTTCCGAGAGGTGCTGCGAGACCGCAGGCGTACCGTCATTATGTCAAGCCACAGCCTGGAAAGCTGCTTCGAGCTCGGGGACCGGGTGGTGATACTGGCCTCGGGCAGAATCGCTCGCGACGAGCCGACCAAATCCCTGACCGCGGCGGCGCTCGGCGACATCTACGCCCGCTGCACCGAGGCACGATGACGGCGTCATTCTGGACGAAGGCGCTTGCCATCCTGTGGAAGGACGTCCTCTCCGAGTTCAGGACCAGGGACACAGTAGCTTCGGTGCTCGTCTTCTCGATCCTGGTGATCGTCGTGTTCAACTTCACCTTCGAGTCCGGAAGCGCGACCTTCGAGCTCATCGCCCCCGGAGTGCTCTGGGTCACCTTCACCTTCGCCGGTGTGCTCAGCCTGAACCGGTCTTTCGCCAGGGACAAAGAGAAAGGCGGCCTTGAGGGGCTGATGGCCTGTCCCGCCGACAGGGTTGCCATCTACGTCGGCAAGATGCTCGGATGCCTGGTCTTCATGCTTGTCGTCGAGGTCATCGTCCTGCCCGTTTTCGGCATCCTGTTCGACCTGCCGTTGTTTCCGGCCAAGCTGGGACTAATCGCACTCCTGGCGACCGTGGGCTTTGCCGCCGTGGGCACCGTCTTCGCCGCCCTGGCCGTACACACGCGTGCCCGGGAGATCATGCTGCCGCTGCTCTTCTTCCCCATCGTCCTTCCGGTGATAATCGCCGCCGTGAAGGCTTCCGCAGTCGCGCTTTCCGGAGGCCCGTGGTCGGACATGGGTTCCTGGCTGGCGATAATCGGGGCCTTCGATGTGATATTCCTGGTAGTAGCATCGCTCGTGTTCGAGCACGTCGTTGAGGAGTAGATTCGAGGAGAGCCCATGCGAATGAGCACAGACCGGTTCCTGCTGGTACTCGCCGCGGCGCTGCTCGCCGCCTCCATGTCGCTGATCGGCGTCTACGTTCCCACCGAGGAGAGCATGGGGGTTGTACAGAAGATATTCTACGTGCACGTGCCCATCGCCTGGGTGGCGTTCCTCGCCTTCTTCGTCGTCTTCGTCGCCAGCCTGCTCTATCTCTGGACAAGGAACAGGCGATGGGACTTCTGGGCCGCCGCCTCCGCCGAGATCGGCCTCGTCTTCACGACCCTGGTGCTCATCACCGGCCCCATCTGGGCCAAGTCCGCGTGGGGTGTATGGTGGACCTGGGACATGCGCCTCACGACCACGCTGGTGCTCTGGTTCATCTATGCCGCCTATTTCGCCGTGCGCGCCTTCGTCAATGAAGAAGAACGCGCCGCCCGATTCGGCGCGGTGGTGGGCGTGATCGGTTTCCTCGACGTGCCCATAGTGGCCGTCGCCATTGTCCTCAGCAGGACCCAGCACCCCAGCCCCGTGATCTTCGAGGGAGGCCTGACGGGGCCGATGCTGCTCACGCTTCTCGTGTCGCTGGCCGCCTTCACGGCGCTCTACGCCGTGCTCGTCAGAAGTCGAGCATCCGCCAACCGCATGAGAGACGAAGTCGCCGGTCTGCGGCAGGAACTGGAAGACTGAAGGAGGGCTCAGAGATGGACAGCTTCGGCTATTTCCTCGCGGCCTACCTCGTGGTATGGGCCGGAGTCTTCGCCTACGTCCTCAGGCTCTACGCAGTCCACCGCAGCCTCAGGCGTCAGATCGAGTCGCTGAGAGCAGAGGCGAAACGAAGGCACGGCGACTGACCGGCAGTCGAGTCCCCTGCTGCACAGCCGAACACTACCTGCCGCCCGCAGCTATGACCTTCGCCAATTGACAGAGGAGAGCCACGGGGTTACCATAGGTTCCGCTTCACCACACCCACCTGACCAGCGCCGCATAGAAAGACTGCCAGGCAGCAATCTGCCTGGCAGTCTCAGGTGTCCGCTACAGGACTTGTCCTAGGCTGATCTGGCCCGCACAGGCGACTCCACAGGAGTCTTCACGGGCACTCCCTCCGCGACGACCGCCTCCTCAATGTACTTCATGGGCGTATCCACCATGGCGTTCACTACGAACTCGACGAGGCCGGTGTAGTGCACGTTGGCCCTCTCCTCCAGCTCATAGTATTGGATCATGTCCCTGAACTGGCCCTTGCAGTTCGAGCACGGAGCGCAGATGTAGTTCGTCGCCTCTCCCCCTATGCTGTC
This sequence comes from uncultured Dehalococcoidia bacterium, assembly GCA_964574095.1. GTDB lineage: Bacteria > Chloroflexota > Dehalococcoidia > SZUA-161 > SZUA-161 > SZUA-161. The sequence continues at coordinate 7,090 of CAZNMB010000004.1, read as the reverse complement.
CTGGAAGGCATTCAGCACCTGCTTGACCTTCATCCGGCTGGCTACACCGAGCTTCCAGTCCACGAAGTTCATCGGCGACATGATGGCGAACCCGCTGCCACCGCCGCAGCAGTAGTTCTCTGTGCCGTGCGGCGTCATCTCCCGGAACTGCGGGGCAATCGCCCGCAGAATGCGCCTCTGAGGCTCGACAACACCCATCAGCCTTACCATGTTGCACGGATCGTGCAGCGTGATGGGGAAGTTGTTTCGCTGTGGATCGAGCTTCAGCTTGCCGCTGAAAACGATCTGCTCCACGATGGGCATGCAGCTTACTCGGGGTATGTTGAGGTCGCCGGCGAACACCCTGTCAGCCACGACCGCCGCCGCCTTGTGGGCGTGGCCGCATTCCCCAATCACTATCTTCTCCACGCCGAGTTCCTTCGCGATGCGAGCGTGGCGATACGCCACCCGGGCAAGCTGCGCATCGTCGTACCACACACCGTAGTTCACCGCGTCATAGCCGCTCAGTTCGCTGGAAAGGGTCCAATTGAGGCCCGCCTCCTCGAACAGCAGAGCGAAAGCCGCAGGGTTCTCCGGCCAGGAGAGGAACTCGCCCGCGTTATGGATGAGGAGAATGTCCGCCCCCTTCTTGTCGACAGGGATCTTGATCTTCCGCCCCGTCTTCTCCTGGAGCTCCTCCTCCATGAAGTCGATGATGTCCATGAGGCCGCTGGGCTTCATGCCCGTGCTGGCCCCCACTTCGAGCTGCTGCACCGTGCCCTTCTCGTGCAACTCCTTGGCGGAGAGGCCGAGTTCCTGGCTCATGAGCTTGCGGATCTCGTGCGCTATCAGGCCGTTGTCGATGCCGATGGGACAGGTCAGCATGCACCTCCGGCACAGTGTGCACCTGTAGGCCGATTCGGCCAGCCTTGCGATGGTCGTCCAGTTGAGCTCGACGTCGTCCCCCGACAGCCTGGAGAGAAGCTTGTTCTCCCCATTGACGTATCGCTTGTACAGCCGGCGCAGCACCTCAGACCTGTAGGTCGGCCGGTAGATCTCGTTGTAGCCGCTCGCCTCGAACATCGGGCAGGCCTGGCTGCATGTCTGGCACTTGACACAGTACTCCGCCGAGAGCAGGAGAGGCTGGAGGAAGGTCCAGTTGTGTTCCTTGGTGAAAAGCTTCCTCAGTCCCGTGAGGAACCGCCCGACAAGCTGCTCCTCTTCTGCCTTGCTCTGCGGCCTGGGCATGCCCATGGCGATGGTGCCATCCAATCCGTGTTCAAAGCGGGCCCGCTGGTCTTCCGTCAGCTTGCCCGTGCCGGGATGCTTCAGGTCCTGGCAGGGGTATGGCAGCGGCATCAGATCGTCACCCGTTACCGTGACAAGCTGACTGCCCCCGTTCTTGCTGATATCGCTGATCTTGACTCTCTTTCTGGCTGGCATCTACTCGCCTCCTTTGCGGGCTACCCGCGGTGAAGTGCTGGCCCCCATGTCGCCGGTGGCCACATCCGCCCAGCGGCCCAGGTTCTGCATATGTGGAGCCGCCCAGTTGATCGGCTGCTCGAGGAGCGCCTGGATTCCTCTCTCCAACTCGCCACCGCGCAGGTTGGGACGATCGTCCCATCTCACCTGGTGGTAGGTGAAGAACTTCGCGAAGAAGTGCATCATGTTGGTGAACGGCAGATAGGCCAGGAGCAGTACCAGAAGCATGGCATGAGCCACACCAAGTGAAGGCACGCCATCGAGGCTGCCATAGGTAAGCAGGCCGTGCATGAACTGCCTCGCCCCCTCAAAGCCGATATCCGACACAGCCCACGCGAGCAACCCCGTGACGAACGTGGCGAGCACGAACACGATGTTGAAGTACTCCGCTCGCCTCGTGTAAGGCCTCATGTCGATGTCCACAAGCTTCCTGATGAGCAGGGCGACGCAGCCGATCGTGCCGAGAATGAGTGCCGGGATGCCGACTATCAGGGTAACGTAGTACAGCAGCACACCCCAGGCACTGCTCGAGCCCGCCGCAACTTCAACGCCGCCGATCATGGTCAATGCCCCAATCACGACCAGGAAGAAGAAGGCGACGAGTAGAAAGACCCCGAGGTGGAACGGGTAGACTATGTACCACAGGCTGCGGTTGCTGCGGAAGTACTCTTTGAAGAAGAAGACCTCCTTGCCGAAGAACGCCATCTCGCCCGCGAAGCTGTGCTCCTCGCGGGGCTTCTTGTACCAGTCCAAGTCCTCCACATAGGAGCCTCCCCACGGCCTGCTCTTCAGTTCTCCCGCGAGGGGATAGAGCTCCCATCTGAGGTGCATTGGCATCTTGGACTGCTGGTAGCCCTTCCACAGAAACGCGGCCGCGAACACACCGAACAGAACGTACGTCACTATCTCTAAGGCTGTCATTCATACCCTCCGTCGAAATTGCCTCTCGCCGTGGCAGAGCCGTGTCCGGCTCTGCCACCGGCTCCAGCCTTGCGCATCCGCTGCCTCAACCTGCGCTGCCGATGCGGATTCTCCCATAAGTCAACGTGAGCTCTCAACGTCATCACGGGTACAGCAAACTGGGCCTGATGACATGCCGTGGTATCCCCGCTATCCTGCAAGCGCCCTTCGTCAGCCCGTCGGGAAAGAGTACCTTCAACTGCCGCAAGCTGATCCCCGTGTCCCGCGACAGCTTCCTCACCGGCGGCACCGACTTGAACTCGAGGTAGTACTGCCGCATGTAGTTGACCACCCTCCAGTGGTCCTCACTGAGACCTTCCGCTATCTGACTCCGCGCCAGAATCCGCGCGACCTGCTCGGTCCACGCCTCGCCCTTCGTCAGAAAGCCCTCCTCATCCACCTCAGGCGCAACAACCGGGTCTCCCCTCTCGGTTGCCACTTCCGTGTCCTCCTCTAGACTTCTCGAGCCTATTCGACTGCCCGGTGTAACTTCACCATCTACTAGCATGATACCTCATCAGTGTGCCATTGTCAATAGACCAACAGCTATGTGTGTAAAGTTCACTTGATGCTGTATGTCGGTTGCCTGACTCTATGTGTGTCTTCTGTATAACATATTTAAGCTTACGACTTGGATTCGGCGCGGACCACGTGTGTAAACGACATAGAACGTGGACGGCTGCCGCGCGTCAACCGGGGAGAGAACCAGAGGATTCGGCGGCCTGCGCCGCCTGCGCGGCGCACGGGCAGGCCCTCGGTCGAAGGGGAAGGAGATCCTTGTCGGCCGGGCACTCCGGGCCTTATGCGCCCGGCTCCGGGCGCATACAGTACTCCCAGCCAGCCGTCTGCCGCTGGCAGACATCGCATTCCGCGCAGAGGTCTTCGTTGATCGAGACCTTGCAGTAGGTGTCAGGTACTTTCCAGCACCGTTTGGCACAGCCGGCATTCTCCGACTGGCTCATGCACCCGGGGCAGTCTTGCATCTCCCATCAGGGGTACAATCACAGGCAGCACCGCATACCCGTCGCCGTCGGCCCCTCACTCATCAATCGCTTGATGAACCGCAGACGGGAAACGTCCAGATCGGAGTGGGACCGCTTGCCGCTCCGCCTGGTCTTCCACCTCGAGCATGGCCCGCCCATTCCCAAGCGCCTCTCGAATCCGGTGACAGATCAGCCACGCCGACCTGTAGCTCATGCGGGTCTGCACGTGGATCTCATACGCGCTGATGCCCCTCTTGAAAGCGCACATCAGGTAGATCGCCGAGAACCACTTCCTCAGCGGCATCTTTGACCCCTCAAAGATGGTCCCGACCGTCGCACTGAACTGCCGCTTGCAGCTCCTGCAACTGTAGAGATGCTGCACCCTGTTCTTGGTCTTTGACTTGCGCGCAATCCGATACGGGCCCGCAGCCCCACACCTCGGGCACACCGGCCCCTCAGGCCACCGAATGCGCTCGAGATAGCTTCTGCAGTCTCTTTCCGTCCACTTGAGGAGCCTGCTGAATGAGACCTTCAGCTCCGTCATGCGCGTCACCGCCACCGGACACTACCGCACTGTCCTTCGTATTCTGCGCCTACTATACTACCACCCTCGCCTTTGCCAGGACAATTGTGCCGCCAGCTTGTGGTCGCCATCCCGCAAGGAGGAAGAAGTGATATAATCTATACCTGTGGGACGGCAGAAGCAGCAGCGCAGAGACACCAGAATAAAGCTCAACCTGTCCTTCGAGGAAGCGCTCGCCGCACTGGTGCGCGCCCCCAGGCCGGGGGGCGCCAGTGCCGATGAGGCTGCTGACTCCGGGCAAGATACACCCGTGCCCGCCGCCCGCGGCGCGAAGTCGCGCGCACGCAACGCGTCCGTTGCACCGGGCAACGAATCCACGCCCTGAGGTAACTACGGGTCGCTGCGGCATCGGCTACACGGGCCTGGTCGAGTTCATCGTCAACGCTATGACGGACATGAAGGAGCCCTACATCAATCTGGAGGAGATGGTCTAGCCCAAGCCGGCGACACTCGAGCCGACAGTCAGTCAACACAGAGCCCTGGTTGGTCCAACCAGGGCTCTTCCTATGGCTGCGCCATGGCTAGCTGTGTGTCTTCATCACCACCCCACCACCCAGGTACTTCACGTCGGAGCAACCCTTCTCCTTCAGTATGCGCACGCACTCAGAGGAGCGTATGCCCTTGGCGCACACCGCGAGCAGGGGCCTGTCCTTGGGGATCCGCTCACACTCGCGCCGCAGGTCTTCGATCGCAATGTTCTCGCACTCACAGCCGGTCAGCGGCTTGTCCCCCGCCTCGGAGGCCAGCCTCACATCAATGGCCAGCCGGTCACCCAGCGGGGCCGCGGGAGATACCGGCTCCACACCTTCATGCATGGCGTTCCCGGCCATCGCCCCCAGGGAGAAGAGCGGGTCCAGGGCAGGAGCGTACGGAGGCGCGTAGGCGAACTCCGCGTCCAGCAGGTCCTCCAGATGCCCCCGATGCTTGAGCAGCGCCGCGAAGACGTCCACCCGTTTCACGACCTCGCCCTTGCTGTACCCCTGGAGGCCGAGCAGCCGCCCCGATCCCTTCTCGTAGACCAGCTTGAGAGAGACGTTCTGCGCCTCGGGGTAGTAGTCGGCCCTGTCGGTGAAGGCACCCCAGACGCTCGCTGCGTCAAAGCCGGCGTCCGTGGCCGCCGCCTCAGTAAGTCCGGTAGAGGCCACATTCAAGTCGAATACCTTCACGGCGGCGCTTCCCACCACCGGGCCGAATCGCTCGTCTCCACCCGCCAGGTTCGACCCCACGACACGGCCCTGTCGATTGGCGAGGGAACCGAGCGGCAACTGCAGCGGCCTGTCCGAGACCAGATGCCTCACCTCAACGCAGTCTCCGGCAGCGAAGATGTCAGGGTCGCTTGTGGTCATTCGTTCGTCAACCACGATACCGCCACGCTTGCCCAGCTTCAGGCCGCAATCGCCGGCCAGCCCGGTATTGGGCCTCACGCCCACCGCGACCACGGCGTGGTCCACTTCGAAGGTCTCTCGAGCGGTCCTGACGATAACCTTCCCTTCGGTCTCTCTGATCTCCTCCAGCGGGGAGTCAGTGTGCAGCTCGACGTTCTCGCTCCGCATGTACTCTTCTACATGGGAGGCCATCTCTGAGTCGAGAATGTTGGCCAGTATGTTGGGGGCTGCCTCGATCAGCACCACATCCACGCCCCAGAGAGCGCCGAAGGCTTCGGCCAGCTCGCAGCCGATGAACCCTCCGCCGACAACGGCCGCTTTGCTGATCTCCCTCTTCTCCAGCGACTTCCTGAGGGCAATGGCGTCGTGGAGCGTCTTGAACATCGAGACACGTGCGCTGTCAAGAGGCACCCCGGGCAGAAGCACCGGGCTCGCGCCGGTGGCGATGACGAGCCTGTCATAGGCGTACTCAGAGGTCTCGCCGTTCTTGATCGATCGGCAGAACACCCGGCGCGCCTCCCTGTCGATGCGTTCCACTCTCGTCTCGATGATGACCTCAATGCCTTTCGCCGATCTGAAGTAGTCGGGGTCGCGGATGACGCCATGAGCCGTCTCTCTCAGTTTGTCCGCGCTCGCGATATCACCGGAGACGTAGTAGGGCATGCCGCACGCTCCGTACGAGACGTAGCTCTCCTGGTCCAGGACTACGACTTTCGCGCTCGGCAGCCGTCTTCTCGCCCGGGCGGCGGCACGAAGCCCCGCAGCCGAGGCGCCGATGACGACTATCCGAAGGCCTTCATCCAAGCTCATGTCGACCGACCTCCTCGAACGATTGTGCCAGTCATGGGACTCGCCACTCGATTATAGCAGATTCGGCCCCCGGTTTGAGCTTTTTTTCACAAACACCATTGCCATTTCGCCAAGGAAGCATTAAAATCCTTGCACGTGCACCAAGGAGGGACTATGAAGGAATCAGTCCCTGACGTAGTCATCCAGCGCCTGCCGATGTACGCGCACATCCTTAGAGCCCTGAAAGAGGTAGGGGTTGAGTCAATTGGCTCCAGAGAGCTCGGGGCCATGCTGAGGACCACGCCCGCCCAGATCAGAAAGGACCTGAGCTACTTCGGCAAGTTCGGCAAACAGGGCATGGGCTATGTGGTCCCCCAACTCCTGGACGAGGTGACCCGCGTCCTGGGACTTGGCCGCCAGTGGTCCCTTGCCCTCGTGGGTACCGGTCGCCTCGGCCGGGCCCTCATAGAGCACAAAGGGTTTGTGGACGAAGATTTCAAGATGGTTGCCGTCTTCGACAAGAGCCCTCGCCGCATAGGCCGAGTTCTGGGCGGTGTCACGATTCAGGATGTCGCTGAACTCGAGCATACAGTGAGAGAGCGGGGAATCGAGATTGGCATCGTGGCGGTGCCGCCCGCAGAGGCGCAACGCATCATCGATGCCCTGGTGAGGGCTGGAGTCAGGGCTATCCTGAACTACGCCCCGATCATAGCGCGAGTGCCCAAGGGCGTTCAACTGCGGCAGATCACGCCTCTCCATGCGCTGCAGAGCATGACCTACTATCTCAAGTCGGAGTCCACAGCCCCCCCTGCCTCATCCCCGACCGAACAGCGCCCCAAGAAGAAGGCCAGAGCATCAGATTCCTGATTCTCTGGCCCTTGCCTGCGCCCCCGTCCTCGGAACCTATGGAACAACCCATCTGTGGGCGG
>CAZNMB010000003.1:18365-22281 GCA_964574095.1 uncultured Dehalococcoidia bacterium | reverse complement strand
ACACGCCCATGCTGCACATGGTGGACGCGGGAGAGGAATCGGCCATGTCCACGGGTATGCGCGTGAAGGTGCGCTGGGCCCGAGAGACCCAGGGCAGCATCACTGATATCGAATGCTTTGAGCCGGTCCGGGAGGCCGCCCCGCTTGCCAGATAACCGCAGATCATCCCAGGAGGGCGCGCACATGAGCGACACAGAGGCGATCACCGGCATCAAGGTGCCGATCGCGCTGACATACACCTTCACGGCGGGACGTACCGGAACCAAGTTCCTCCGCCATTTGAAGAGCGGCAGGATCGTCGGCCAGCGGTGCCCGTCGTGCTCCAACGTCTACGTGCCGCCGCACGGCTGCTGCGCGCGATGCGGCGTCATGACGGAAGAGGAGGTGGAGGTCTCGGGCAAGGGGACTATCAGGTACTTCACCATCGTCCATATCCCCATACCCGGCAGCCCCGTGACTCCGCCGTTCGTCGTGGCGCAGATCCTTCTCGACGGCGCGGACATCCCGACAATGCACCTGATCAGCGAAGTCCCCAGCGAGGAGGTGAGACTCGGCATGCGGGTGGAGCCGGTCTGGAGGAAACGGGAGGAGTGGGACTATTCATTCGAGAACATCACCTACTTCAGGCCGACGGGCGAACCGGACGTAGACATTGCGCAAGTGTGAGGAACGTCGATCATGAGAGAAGTAGCGGTCATTTCGTACGCCCAGAGCCCGATCGAGAGGGACGCGGGTGCGAAGAACGAGGTGGAGCTCATACTGCCCGTCATCACCGAAGCCAGAGAGAAGGCGGGGCTCGATAAGGAAGAGATCGATTTCGTCTGCTCCGGGAGCTGCGACTACCTCACCGGACGGGCATTCTCCTTCGTGGCCGGCGTTGACCCGCTGGGGGCGGTCCCTCCGATCAAGGAGTCACACGTGGAAATGGACGCGGCGTGGGCCCTGTTCGAAGCGTGGATCAAGATACAGTGCGGCAGCGCCGAGACGGCGCTGGTCTACGGGTTCGGCAAGTCCTCGCAGGCCCCGCTGCCGGAGGTGCTGGCCCTTCAGCTCGATCCCTACTACATGATGCCTCTCTGGCCCGATCCCGCCAGCCTGGCGGCCCTTCAGGCCCGGGCCATGCTCGACGCGGGAATATGCAGCGAGAGGGAGATGGCGGAGGTAGTCGCGCGCAGCAGGAAGAACGCCAGGACGTCGCCGACGGCCCAACTGAAAGGTGATTTCGCCGTGGACGCGCTGCTCGCCGCGCCCTATTTCGTGTCCCCTCTCAGGAAACACGACTGCCCCCCGATCGGCGATGGAGCGTCGGCCGTTGTCCTGGCAACGAAGGAGATAGCGAAGACAAGGTGCCGCCGCCCGGCGTATATCCGCGGCATCGACCACAGGATCGAACAGCACCACCTCGGCACCAGGGACCTCACCCGGTCGCCGTCAACCGCGCTGGCCGGCGAGAAGGCCGGCGTCCCCAACAGGCCGGTGGACGTGGCCGAACTGCACGCGCCGTTCAGCCACCAGGAGATCATACTGAGGAACGCTCTGAAGCTCGGCCCCAGCGTGGCCGTCAATCCATCAGGCGGCGTCCTGGCGGGCAACATATTCATGTCGTCAGGCCTGAGCCGGATCGGCGAGGCAGCCAATCGGATCATCAGCGGAGAGGCAAGGCGCGGCGTGGCCCATGCCACTTCCGGCCCCTGCCTGCAGCAGAACATGGTCGTAGTCCTGGAGGGTGAGTGATGGCAAGACGGTGCGCAGTCGTCGGCATCGGGCAGACGAAGTATCAGAGCAAGCATCTCGATGTCTCCATGGCCGGGCTGGTGCGCGAGGCCGCCCGGAAGGCCCTCGATGACGCAGCGCTCAACTGGGATGACATAGACGGGGTCGTGATCGGCAAGGCCCCCGATTTCTTCGAAGGCGTGGTCATGCCGGAGCTGTATCTGGCGGAAGCTCTGGGAGCGGTGGGGAAGCCCCTGCTCCGGGTGCACACGGCGGGCAGCGTGGGGGGGTCCACCGCCGTGGTCGCGGCGTCGCACATCGAGAGCGGCCTGTTCCAGCGCGTCCTGACGCTCTGCTATGAGAAGCAGTCAGAGGGGAACGCCATGTGGGCGCTCTCATCCGGGCAGCCCTTCTCCCCCCACATAAATGCGGGAGCGGGCGGGTATTTCGCGCCGCACATGCGAGAGTACATCCGGCGGAGCAAAGCTGACCCGGACACCGGGATGATGGTCGCGGTCAAGGACCGGCGCAACGCCTTGAGAAACCCCCTGGCCCATCTTCACATCGAGGACATCAGCATGGACAAGGTCAGGGAGTCGCCCATGCTCTGGGAGCCGATCAGATACCTCGAGAGCTGTCCCTCCTCGGACGGCGCGTGCGCCATGGTCCTGTGCACTGAGGAGCTGGCGAAGGAGTCGCCGAATCCGCCCGCGTGGGTGCTGGGCACGGCGATCAGGACCGAGCCCACGATGTACGCCCATCGGGAATACGTCAATCCCCAGGCGGGAAGAGACTGCGCCGCGGACGTCTACAGGCAGGTGGGCATCACCCGGCCGCGCAAGGAGCTGGACGTGGCCGAGATCTACGTTCCCTTCAGCTGGTACGAGCCGATGTGGATGGAGAACCTGGGATTCTGCGGCGAGGGCGAAGGCTGGAGGATGACGGTCGAAGGGGCGACGGCGCTGGACGGTGACATGCCCATCAACTGCTCCGGCGGCGTGCTTTCCTCCAACCCCATCGGCGCGTCAGGCATGGTCCGGTTTGCCGAAGCCGCCTTGCAGGTGCGCGGCATGGCCGGAGGCCACCAGGTCGAGGGCGCCCGCAGGGCGCTGGGCCACGCCTACGGCGGAGGCTCGCAGTTCTTCGCCATGTGGGTTGTCAGCGCCGATAAGCCCTGAGTGGTTCTTCCCCCGGAACACCGATCTGAAGCAGCAGGCTCCGCCTAGATTCCGGTCTGCACGCTGATTATGCCCAGAAGGTCGAGTCCCTTGATGACCATGGTCACCGCTATGGCGGCGAGTATGAGGTTGAATACCTTGGACACGGCCTTGAGCCCGCCCTGTCCCATCAGCTTCGCGAGCCGGTCGCCGACCATGAAGATGATCCAGGCCAGGAGCACATTCGCGAGGAAGGCCACGAGGACCATGTACGTAGGGAACTGGGTGACGAGGAGCAGAAGCGTCGTGATCGTCGCCGGCCCCGCCAGCAGCGGCGTGCCGATGGGTACTACGGCGACCATCTCCTCCCTGACGGTCTCCGCCAGCCGCCCCGTCAGCATGTAGTTGATGGACAGCGCCAGGAGGACGAGACCGCCCGCGATGGCGAAGGAGCCCACGGAGATGTCCAGTACATTCAGGATGAATCGACCGAAGAAGAGGAACGCTAGGCCCACCACGCCGGCCGTCAGCGTGGCGACGTGGACCATCCTGCGGCGTTCGCGGCCGCCCAGGTCCGCGCCCAGTGAGACGACAACGGGCAGGATGCCCAGAGCATCGATGACGATGAACAGGGGCACGAAAGTCAGTACGAACGATTCCGGGCCGCTGTGTTCCATCGTGAAGCTGGCCTTCCTCCAGCTATTGTACACCCGTCATGCCGGACCGCCCAAGCGCCCTGGAGCAGCGATCCGATCGCGCTCGCTGCGTGTCGAATGACCCCGGTTCCTGGCCGCGGTCAGCCACCTCCGGGTGTCAGCGGCCGAGAACTCTATCCAGCATCCCCTCCGGAATCTGCTCCAGCGTCCTGACCTTTCTCCAGACAAGCTGAAGCTGGCGCAGCAGTTTCCCGCTCACCCCGCTTGGATCATAGGCTTTGAGCAGGGCATAGACGACCGCGGGACTGAGGCGGGGCGGGTAGTACGCCAGGTACCGGCTCTCCCATGACGTCGGCCCGAACTGGTCCTTGAACTGATAGATGGGTTTGT
>CAZNMB010000003.1:0-18355 GCA_964574095.1 uncultured Dehalococcoidia bacterium | reverse complement strand
TACCGGTGGAAATAGCCCATGTGGTGAAAGGCGAATCCCATGGCCAGCTCTATCAGGCGGCCCTGTTCCGGGTCGTCTGCCTGCTCGTTGGCCAGGGGCGCCGAGCCCAGAGTGGCCATCTCGTACCCCTGTTCCCGAAGCAGGCGAAATGCCTCGGCGATGAGCACCTGTCCGGTGCCGCTGATCGGCCTCTCCCTGCGCCGCATCAGATCGAAGTACATGCCCTTCCGGGCGTAGATGGGGGCACAGACGACGAAGGCTTCAACGCGGTCATCCTTGAGCGCGAGGAAGTAGGCCCTGTCGCCCGGATCGGCGAGTCCGGGCTCGCCGATGAGGAAGGAGAACTCGCCCGAGCCCTTGAAACGCCTCCAGGCAGAGGAAAGCTCCTCCATCTGGCTCTCCCAGTCCGCCCGACGTCCATCAAGCGGCCGGTACTGCACGACACTCAACCCTTGCTTCTTCGCCCTGTTTATGTCGTGTCGCAGGTCTCTGAACTCACCTCCGCGCCATGACAGCTCGTTCAATTGGAAGATCGGCTCTTCACCGATCTTGAGGAGGCCGAAGCCAAGCTCGCGCAGCGCATCCTCGCATCGTTCCGTGACGGCCTGGAAACAGCAGCGCCATCCGCGTTCCCTGCAGAACTGCCTGAACTCATCAGCGAGTCTCCCGATGTCGGCGGGAGCACACACCGGGTCTCCTGCAGCCAGCCCGACCCGCACCCGCGCCACGTAGGCAATCACGCCATCCAGCCCGCGGCTCGAGAAGAAGTATGACTTGTCCCCAAGCAGGATGTTGTACGACTGGGACTGATACCCGTAGCGCCTCAACGCCTCAAGCGCGCGGCCCCTGTCACCGTCCATGGTCATGAGTATACACCTTCGACCGGGGTTCCAAAGGGGGAGTGATCGGCATGCCACCCCGCGCGCCGGTGCCGGGGGGTACGCTTGCCCGCCGGTCGTGGGATTCAGCCGCGGGCCAAATGGGCGCCGGTCAGCGATGGGGGGAACGGGCAGGGCAAGGGGGCCGATCGGAGAGAGTGCCGCGATCCCGGGATGACAGCATGAGGGTCAAGCCCCACCACGCCACCATGCGGAACGCTTCGACCACACCCGGAAGGGATTCTCGAAGCCGCCACGTGCGCCGACTGTTCGGAGGCCCTGCTAGGTGCCGGGCTCTCTCCTGACGTAGCTCCGTCGGATCCAGTCCCAGATTCGCTCGCGGACCGGCTTGACGGTCCAGCCGACCGTCAGCACCACAGCAACGAGCCCAACGAGAAGCAGGGCCCGCCCCGCTCTCTTCATTGCGACGTCATTCAGTTCGGTTTCGTCGTCGCGCATCCGGTCGCCCACTACGATTCAACCCCGGCAGTCGCCCGCCATCCCTGCGGCAGGCTGCATGGACACGACGGCAGCCGCGACGGAACCTGGAGTCCCGGCAGCGGCTTCGGCCGTCACTTCTTCGCCGCTCCCGCGGCCACCAGCCCATGTCCCTCCGCGCGCCCGACCGAGTCCCGGTGCATCTTCTCGTACCTGAGGACGCCCCTTACGGTCTCGATGTCTGAGCGCTCGAAGAAGCCACGGCGGCCGATGAGGCCGCAAACGGTCATATCTCGAATGTCATCATCGGTCACGGGCCGATGGGCCCCCGGCACCCGCGAGTTGAACCTGGCGGCGAACTTCGCGGGGTCCGCTACAACCGCCCATGCATCCACCCATCCCGCCTCTTCGACGGTGTAATCGTTACTGCAGATTCCCGAGACATCCATATACCAGCACCTCTAGGAGTTCGCGCGGAGCGAGCGCACTCTCAAATCGACCTTGCCGGCCGCGCCGGCCCTCGTGGGAGCCTTCGCCACCTGTCCGGCCAGCGTCGAGTCTCCCACGACGTCCCTCAGCCAGTTGGCGAAGTCGTTCTTGTTGGCACCCGCGTGATAGCGGTAGGTGTCCTCAGACATCTCCCTGAGAGCGGCCGCGAGCTCCGCCATGTTCGTGATCACCTTCCCATCGTGACACCAGAACACCTTGTCCGCAGGAACGTCCGCCGCCCACCCCTTCTCCAGGTGCTTCCTGATCATTGTTGCCATTGGCATCCTCCCTCGATCTGTTTCCCTCTCTCCGATGCTCCTGTTCAGAGCCTTCCCGAAGCCACGCGCCACCTGCACACACGTGGGAGGCGAGGAAGTCCTGTCCCCTCGCCTCCCGCACAGTGGAAGGCTCTCTTACTTCTTCACACCGGGCTTCGCGGTACCAGGCCTCGCCGCACCGGGCTTCGCGGTACTCGGCTTCGCCGCACCAGGTTTCATAGTCATCCGACACCACCTCCTTTCATCACAACCCCTGCTGTCATTCATGTGACAGCTTCTATCTTCTCTTCGCCCCAGCCTGCCCGAGCGCTGACGGCGGGCCGGAGCATCCACTCCAACCACGCCCGGAGCAGATGCTCCAGGCTACCCCCGGCCTCGAAGCCTCGCGGCACTCTGAAGCACCTTGACTCCGCAGTTGATCACCGGCAAGCGCGGCAAGGACCCCCGCCGGCCAATCACCAAACCACCAGCCCCCGGCGGGCGCCGATCGGCGAAGTACACGCGCCCCCCGGCGTCCATGTAGCCCCTGAACCCCAACACCTCCGGATGCCGTTCGAGGTCCGCGCTGCTCCTGATGGCGAGACCAAGCTCCCTGGCCAGGCGGGCGTCGAAGATATGCAGGTGCCTCGCCTCGGCCTCATGGAATATGCCCTCCTGCTCAAAGCACCTCAGCCTGTTCACATAATCGCGCGCCAGATCAAAACGCTCCCTGAGATAGGCCGATGCCGGTCCCGGCACCTTCCTGGCCCCGCCGCTATCCCGCAAGCTTGCTGCAATCATCCCGGCCCGCCTGCGTCCTCCGCCAGCGGCATGGATCGACGTCCCGGTTCAGCCCGTCTCGTCGCAGCCAGCCACCGGTCCCAGCCCATCGCTGCTACCCCCAGCACCGGCCGCCGCCGACTCTCATCGACCGTCAGCCGGCAGCACGTCGAGCCATTCTCCACGCACATCTCCACCAACCCCGATTCCACAAACCCCGCCAGAGCCCTGTTCGCCTGCAGCCGGCTGCAGCCAAGCGCCCCGGCGATCGCACCCATAGTGAACCTCGCCCGCGGATGCTCGCCCCAGAAGGCAAGCAACTGCATCCTCGCCGCATCACCCGCGTACTCCTCGCAGAACCCCAGCAGGGCCTCTTCGCTTAACGTCTCGGTTCCCGCCATGTCCACTCCTTCAATTAGCCTCTTTGTCATTCAATATCCGAGCAATGGCTTGCGTTCCTTCACATTCTGTGTTATAAACAGAAAGGCCAGACATGTTACTAATATCATGTTCTGGCGGTAACGCACTATATTGCATGAATTATATAGCATGCTACACCAGTTTGTCAATAGCCTGACCGGCCATTTGCGAGGACCTTTGCGGACCTAACTACAATGCCCAAGTGGACGCTGCTCACCAACTACGCACTCGTGCTCAGCCACCTCGCCCGGTATCCGCGGACTACCGCCCGCGATCTGGCCGATGCCGTCGGCATCACTGAGAGGGCCGTGCGCAGGATCATCGCCGACCTGGTGGACGCCGGCTACATCCTCAAACGGCGGGAGGGCAGGCGCACCCGCTACCGCGTCAATCCCGACCTCCCTCTCCGTCATCCAGCCCATCAGAGCACCACGGTCGGCAGCCTGCTCAAGCTGATGGGCCTGAAGAAGAAAGGGCCATCGTCGAAGACCGAATGAACATCGGCTCTGCGGGCGGAGAACGCCGAAGCGGGTCCCGGCACCGCGGCAGCTACATCGAGTAGCAGCCGGACCACAGTCCGGTGAGGAAGCTGCGGGCATTGACGCCCAGAACGCGGTTGTTGTATCCCCCCTCCTGCGTGACAAGCGTAGGAAGGTAGAGCGCCCCGATCATTCTGCCGACGGCCTCGAAGTCCCTGGCCTGAAGGTGCCACGATCCCGTGGGGTCCGCTTTGGCCGTGTCCAACCCGAGGGCGACGACGAGGAACTGGGGCTTGAACCGCGACACGCGCGCCAGCGCCTTCACCAGGGCCGCCTGGTAGCGAACCCCGTCGATGTTCTCGGGCAGAGGGAAGTTCACGTTGAAGCCCTTGCCCTGTTCGGCACCCTTCTCTTCCTCGAAACCGCTGAAGTAGGGATACGTGAGGTGAGGGTGCCCGTGGATCGACACCGTCAGCACGTCCGATCGCTCGTAGAATATGTACTGCTGCCCGTTGCCGTGATGATAGTCGATGTCGAGGATGGCGACCTTGCCGTATGCGCTCAGGTACTGGGCTGAGATAGCGGCGGTGTTGAAGTAGCAGAACCCGCCGAAGGAACGCCGCTCGGCGTGGTGCCCCGGCGGCCGCACCAGGGCATAGGCCAGACGCCTGCCCCGCAGTATCGTCTGCACCGCGGTCAGCGCGCAGTCCACGGCCCCCTTCGCCGCCAGAAAGGCGTTGCGGTTCAAGGGCGTGAACGTATCGATACAGTAGTAGCCGGCGCGAACCGCCAGCACCTTGGGGGGACGTGCGATGTTGCGGATCGGGAAAACGTACGGGTAGATGGACTTGCCGGGCGCCAGGTTGGCACACGCTCTCTTGAAGTACTCCACGAACTGGCGATCGTGGACCGCCCTGATGTGTCGCTCGGAGAAATGCCTGGGCTCCACACGCTCGAACAGGTCAGTCTTTCCCAGCGCCTCCAGTATGGTCGCGATCCTGACCGGCGACTCCACGTACCCGCGCTCGTGGACGTGATGAATCGTGTGCTTTTCATTCACCACCAGCGCGATCCGCTTGTCGAGGGGCGTGGAAGGTCTCGCCGGTATCGGAGTCTCCTTCTTGACGTACCTGGGCTCTCTGAGGCGTACAGGATCGTCACGAAACGACTCGACCACCATGTCCACGTAGTCACGCGGGGCCACGTCATACTTCCGCTCCAGAATCGCACGAACGATCTCGCGCGCGGCGTCGCGCGCCAACGGGACGTGCTGGCCCAGGTCGTCGAAGACGAGATGCGGCGCGTTGGTATCTTCCGCTTTCAGCGGCGTCTCGTAGGCGGTGCCTACTACGGGCCTGGCTCCGTAGCGCTCGTAGAAACGCAATCGAGCGGCGTTCGCTTTCAAGACCTGCGGATCGCGGACCAGATTCGGATCGTCCGGAGCACACTCGAAAAAGAGGCCCACACTGTTGAGAGAGAGGACCTCCGCGCGAATCCTATCATAGAGGGCGCCGCCGATGCCCCTTCCCATCCCCATCTCGGTGGTAGAAATGAAGTCGAGGTAGCAGAAGCCCATCGTTGGTTCGTGGGACAGAAGCGCGAACCCCTTCACCAGTCCCCTGGAGTTCTCAGCCACGAAGAGGATGGAGCGGAAACGGTACTTCAGGGGATTGCGCAGCTGCTCGGGGAGCTTGGCGATATCCTTCTTCGGGAGCTGCGGGAACTGCGTGCCCAGGATGCTCTGGACCTGGGCTATCGCCTCCCTGTTCGTCGAGAGCGCGTAGTCGTAGACACGCCGGATTCTAAACACAGGTCACTCCTCGGTCGGATAGCATGGCGGCGGCCGCCGCGCTTCTCATTCGCGGTCCGGATCCTTCTCCGGGAACCGCTTGAGGAAGATCAGCTTGTCGTCACCGGGCGCGTAGAAGTCCTTGACCCTGCAAGCCAGCGAGTACCCGATTCTGCGATGGAAGCGCCTTGTCCTAGCATACTCCGGCTTGGACGACGTCTCAATAACCGCCAGCCTTCCCTTCACCTTCTTGATCTCGCCCTCGGCGTGGGAGAAGAGCGCCCGGCCGATGCCGTGCCCCTGTTCCTCACGGGCAACGGCGGCCCAGTACAGGTCCCAGGTCCCTTCGGTGAGCGGCGTGGGGCCGTAGGCCAGGTACCCGACGAGGCGCCGGCCGATGCCCGCCACGATGATGTGATAGCCGGACCCCACAGGGTCGCCCAGGTAGCTGTCAATGACCTCCTCCGCCACAACGACTTCCGTCGGTTTGAACTCCGGGGTGTCGCGGAGTATCCGCAACACAGCGGGCTTGTCCTTCTGAGTCATGGGCCTGATCTGCGGCTTCATGGCGGTTGCGGCTACTGCTGCAGCGCGAGACGGACGATAGATTCAATGAACTGGCGGTAGCTCATGCCGGCAGCCCGGGCCTGGCGCGCCGCCCCGGAAGAGGGGGATATGTCGCAGTTCGGGTTCGCTTCCAGGACGAAAGGCCGCCCCTGGGCATCCAGCCGGAAATCCACCCTGGCATAGCCGGAGCAGCCGTACAGCCGGAAGACCGACACGGCGCAGTCCGCAAGCTCCCGCTGCAGCTCCGGCCCTATGTCCGCGGGGCAGACCGGCATCGTACCGCGGTAGTAGACACTCTCCGGTTCCCACTTGGCCGCGAATGCGAGGATCCGGGGCAGCGACTCGGGCAGCGTGTAGACTATCTCAGAGATCGGCAGAACCACGGGCTCGCCGGTCCCCATGACTGTGGCGTTGAACTCGCGCCCTTCCAGATACTCCTCCACAAGCGCCCCGCCGCGGTAGGTCCGAGAGACCCACGCGACTTGCCTTTCCAGCGAGGCTGTGTCGTTCACCACGCTGTGCTCCGATATGCCATGACTCGCGTCCTCGGCACAGGGCTTGACGATACAGGGGAAGCCGAGGTTGAATGCGGCCAGACCGGAACCATTCAACACCTGGTATCCGGGCGTCCTTATCCCGGCGGCCTTGAGAAGAGCCTTGCCGCCGGCCTTGTCCAGAGCCAGGGAGAGCGCGCCGCCCGGGCATCCCGTGTACGGCACGCCGGACGCCGACAGCATGTCCGCCACGGCGGCCTCGGCCCCGGAGAAATCGTCGAATCCTTCGAAGAGATTGAACACCAGGTCGGCCCTCAGCCCCGCCAGCGTCTCCCTCACCCTGTCGATCGAAGGCAGCAAGGGCACTCGAGCCACCGAGTAGCCGAGTTCCTCCAGCGCCTGATGTACCGCCTCCACCTCTTCGAGAACGCCGAGCACGGCCATCTTCTCGCCCAGCGACTCGTACCGCCCGGAGACCGGCTCATTGAAGATGACGGCTATGTCCGGCACAGGGCGTACCTCTCGCAAGCGGCGGTGAGTATGGCGTTGATCAAGGCCTCATAGCTCCAGCCCATCTTTCCGGCCAGGATGGGCAGGTCGCCGCTATGGGGGTTGAGTCCGGGCAGCGGGTTCACTTCGAGGAAGTAGGGCACCCCGTCGGGCGCCACTCTGAAGTCCATTCGGGCGAAATCCCGGCACTCCAGGACCTCGAAGGCGCTGAGGCTGGATTCGGCGATCATCTGCATGACACGGGGTTCGAGCCGTGCCGGGCACTCGTACTCCACAAGGTTCTCCCAGTCCCGCTTCACCTCAAGCGAGTAGACGAAGTAGTCCCCCTTCTGCCGGGGCAGGATGCGCATCGCGCCCAAGACCCCGGGCGGCGAGTTGCCGATGACGCCGACCGTTACCTCGTCTCCGGCGATGAACTCCTCCACCATCACGGGCTGCCGGTAGCGGGACAGAAGCCCCGCTGCCAGGTCTGTCGCCTGCGCCGCAGTCTCCGCCCTGCGGAAACGGATGCCTTTGCTGGAGCCTTCGTGGCTCGGCTTCACGAAGGCGGGGAAAGGAAAGCCGTCCCACGGGACATCCTCCAGCTGGCCGACGTCGCCGATGACCCGCCACCGGGGCGTGGCCACCGCTGCCGTAGCGACCAGCTTCTTGGTCAGCGGCTTGTCGAGACAGATTGCCAGACACTGCGGGTCCGATCCCGAATAGGGTATGTCGAGCATCTCCAGCACAGAAGGGACCTGGGCCTCCCGGCTGCGCTGGTTGCCCAGGCCCTCCGCGATGTTGAACACGAGGTCCACGCGCTCGCTCAGGACGCTGGACAGGAATTCCCTGCCTCCGCCCAGACCGACCACCGAGTGTCCCTGCGACTCGAGCGCGCCAGCTATGGCCTGCACGGTCTCCAGAGAGTCGTACTCCTCGAGCGCGTCATCCGGGCAGTCCGCTCCGACGCGCACGTGCTCCCTCAGATCGTAGGTGAGCCCTACTATCATCGCCGGCTCCTCATACGACGTTGCGCGTGAGCTGTGGACTTGCTTCGGGGTTTGGCGCGACGTTCTGCCGCTTGCCGTTCTTGTGGCCGTTCTTCGGGCGTCGGGGCGCGCCCGGGTTGCGGTAGCGGAAGAACTTGTGCTCGTAGTTCCTGAGTATGATCTCGTCTTCCGTCTGCATCAGCGCGTAGTTGGGCTGGATCGGGACCTTCCCCCCGCCGTGCGGCAGGTCGATGACGAAGGTGGGAATCGCCAGTCCCGACGTATGCCCCCTCATTCCCTCTATTATCCTGATGCCGGTCTCGACCGGCGTGCGAAGATGCTCCGTCCCCTGGACCTCGTCGCACTGGTAGAGGTAGTAGGGCCGCACCTTTGCTTTCAACAGCCCCTGGCAGAGCTTCGTCTGCGCTTCCACGGTGTCGTTGACCCCCCGCAGGAGCACGGACTGGTTGTTCACCGGCACGCCGGCTCGCAGAAGCCGGTCGCACGCCCGCGCCGACTCCGGCGTTATCTCCCGTACGTGGTTGAAATGGGTGTTGAGCCATATCGGCCCGTACTTCGAGAGCATGGCGCAGAGCTCGTCGTCTATGCGCTGCGGGAGCACGACAGGGAACCTGGTGCCGATGCGGATTATCTCGACGTGCTCGATCCGCCTCAACCGCGATATCACCTCTTCCAGTCGGTGAGTCGACAGGGTCAGCGGGTCTCCGCCCGAGATAATGACGTCCCTGATCTCCCTGTTGTGCCGGATGTAATCGAGCATGGCCTCGATCTCGGTAGGGGTGCGCACCCAACCGCCGTGCCGCCACTCCCTCTTGCGGGTGCAGTGCCGGCAGAGCGTGGCGCACAGGTCGGTGAGCACCATGAGCACCCTGTCCGGGTAGCGGTGGACCAACCCCGGCAAGACAGAGTCCCCTTCCTCGTCGAGGGGGTCTTCCACACCAATGCCAGCCAGGCCCAACTCGTGGAAAGAAGGTATCGCCTGCTTCCTGATGGGATCGTCGGGGTCATAGATGTCGATCAGCGACAGGTAGTGGGGGGTGACTGAGAGGGGATACTTGGCCGCTACGATTCTAAGCCGTGTCTGTTCCTTGGCCGAAAGTGGGATGAGTCTTTCGAGCTCATCTATCGTGGTGATCCGGTTCCTGAACTGCCATTTCCAGTCGTTCCAGTTCGACTCCGGTACGTGGACAAAAAGTCTGTTCCTTGCTGTAGCCTTCGCCTTGCCTGGAGGTTCCTCCAGGGTGCCTGTCTTGCGTTCGCCCGGAGGCTCCTCTTCTGCTGACTCCTGGTAGGTCATTTGCAGAGTCGCGGCTGATTTGTCCACCTAATGTTTTCTCCCTCCTCTGAATTTGTCTCCCTTCGGAGAACCGCTTCGCATTCTGAGACACGAGAACCTATCCATGTCCGCCCCTTCTAGCTCTCCACCTGACACGTGCTTTCGTACCTCGTGCCCACACGTGCCTGGAGACTCACTTCACAAACGCCGGCAGTGCGCCGGCCCAGTCTCTGCGCTTGCGAACGCTCATACTGTAGTATGCCTCTCACGGTCTGCAGGTCCAGCCACTCATAGTAGCCGTGGCGTCTGATTAGCCCGCAGTTCACCAACTCCCGGACATCTTCCGCAGCCAGGGGTCGATGGACGCCCGGGAACATCGAGTTGAAACGTTCCGCGAACTGCTGAGTATTTCCCGAGAGCTTCTCCACAGACGAGTACTCCTCCGCGCGGACTTAAGGATATCACATGCTGTCAATAGCCACTACGTCAAGCCCGGACAGCTTCATTCCGCGCCGGGCGGACGCAGCGTCAAGCACGGCCCTAGCTCCATTCCTCCTCATCGATGCGCCCCGACAGCCACCCGGCCCCGGGGCCGTAGGAAGCCAAACGGGCCCGGGGCATGCGCTCTGCAAACCCCTGCCCGTTGCCGCCATTTTCGGCCAGCGCCCCGACAGTCTCCATGGGCCTCCGCTTCGCCGACGAGCGGCGATCGGCCACGTAGACCCGTCCGCCGCGGTCGATATAGCCCTCGAACAGCAGCACCTCGGGGTGCTGGTCCAGGTCCAAACAGCTCTTCAAATTCAGGCCGAAGCTGCCGGCCATTGTCGGGCTGAATATGCGCAGCTTCGTTACTCTCTCTCCTTGATGGCTGCCGTCAGTCTCGAAACACCTGAGGCTGCTTGCGTAGAGCGTGGGCAGCATGAAACGCCTCTTCATGTAGTGCAGCACCGGCTCCGGCACTCGCCTGACGTCATCGCTCTTCCAGAAACTGAACCTGCCCATGTGCAGCCTCCAGCGGACAGTAGGCGTGATTGTCGCCCGCGGAGCGCCGGCCATTCCCTGGGGGACGACGCCGCAGCCTGGTTCTTCGAGCCCTGGCACTCATCTGCCTTCCCTACCTCACACCGCGCGAGACTAATGCGAAAGCGGGGCTTGCAATCCCTCCCCGCTTGTGCACAATGTGCCCGGTACCGCCAAACGAAGCGCTGACCGCCGTGACATGAAACATGTATAGTGTTATCTTAGACATGAAGCATATATCATGTTATCCGAGTTGTCAATAGGTTTGCCGCTGTTTCTCCGACGGTTGTCGTAGGATTATAGTACTATGTCCCAGTGGACTTTCCTCACCAACCATGCCCTGGTCCTGAGCCACATGTCGCGGCACCCCCGCGTAACCGCGCGGGAGCTGGGGGACGCGATAGGCATCACCGAGAGGGCCACGCGCAGGATCATCGCCGACCTCGAGGAAGCCGGCTACATCATCAAGAAACGGGAAGGCCGGCGCAACCGCTACCGCGTCAACACCGATCTCCCCCTCCGCCATTCCGTTCACCAGGAGACGGCGGTCGGGGACCTGCTGCAGGCGTTGGGCATGAAGACGAAAGGTCAGCGGACGAAGGCCCGCTGACGCCCCCCGCCGCGGAGTACGCGAGCCCGCCGAGCCAAGGCCGGGGGCTCAAGCACCGCGACAAAGCCATGGTAGGATTCCTTTCCGCACCACCAGCCGGTCACCGGTGGGGCAGGGCCGGGGAACACCATCCTGATCAAGAGGCCCCTGCGTGTCTGGTTCTGGTGCTAGCCAAAAACCGGCGCGGCAAGGTGGTCTGAGCAGGGCCCGCGGAAGCTAAGGGCCGCCCGTTCCCACGAGCGGCCCATTATTGATGCGAAGCTGCGGATCGTAGCGAGACGCTTTCGGACAAGGGAACGCTTGAGCTCACCGGCGCTCGACGCGGCGCGTGTTAGCGTCCGGTGGAGCGAATTGCCAGCCAGCCTTCATGGTTACTTTGTTGACGTGTCTTTTGACGATTCCCCTGAAGACAGCTTCTTGGTCGCTAGACTCAAATACTCGTTTAGGCAGATAGATAGCAGACCCTGTAACGAATAAGTAGAGATGTTTTGTTTCTCTCACTTCCCTAAACGCCGACCAGTCAATATAGCTTTCAGCAAACTTACTCTTGATCATAATTCGATCTTCGCTTAGTTCCCACATTACCTCAGTACGAAGTCTCTCGTCCTTACGAATACGCCAACGTAACATGACTTGGGGCAGAACGAGAACAGACAAAATAGTAAACGGAGGTAGGGCCACTAACAGAATAGCCACAAAAACAAACTCGTCAAAGAGAGCTAATAGCAATATACCCAATACAAAAACAACTCCCTGTAACGGTAGTATGAAACGCAATCGACCGATGCGCCAAAGAATGGCCTGCATCCCCTGAACATGGTCCTGCGTTGTGGGCGTGTACAGTAGTTTTACGATTTCTGTCATCATAGGCTCCGAGAGTAGGATCATTGAGATATTTTCTTTGCGTGTCTGCTGGCTAACGTCAGCCTTCAGCCGTGGCGTCCTCGCCGTCGGCTGCAGGGCTTTGTTGGGACCGCTCGCGTCGCGACTTGAGCCGACGTACAGACATCAGTAGCATCTCCATACCCTCGCCGAAGGCCCTTCTGAAGTCGGCATAGTGCTTCGTCCTCAGTATCTAAGGAAGGTGAATCATATTGTTGTGTCAAGTGGTGAGAGTGTATGGTGTTCCTAGTCCACTGTCAAGATGAAGTGCATGGAGATTCGGTTCCTTTTTCACTGCCGCTTCAGCCTGCTCTGATGCTCCAATGAAGAAAGGGCCGCGCGATGAGGCGCGGCCCGTAGCTACAATTGCCTGACCAGATCACCCGTCTGACCGCCCCTTTGTTCGCTGTCCTTCACACAACAGCCTTCTGTGGTCTCAACTCAATGTCAGGCAGGCGAACGGGGATGGTGTGGGGCGTATTGTGGGAACGCCATCCTGATCAAGAAGACCTTCGGCGGCTCGTCCGCGCGAGGGACAGAAAGCGCCGCAGACCTGCGGGATGGCTAGCCAGGCGCGAAGCTGCGGCCTGCGTGTGACCTGTGACAGGCGCTTCTTGACCCCGCGCTGGAAGGCGACGGCGGCGAATCCGAACCACGGGGCGGTGGTCAGGATGGAGACAGCCCTTCGGATGGCTGCGGGCTGAAGCGGCCCAGTTGATCAAGAACAGATGCGGCCACTTCCGTTCGAGGATTCTGCTAGCGGATGTACCTGCCCTGCGCCAATGCCCAGTGAGTCTCAGCCCTGACGGTGGATGTCACCTCTCTGACACCAGGTGTATTGCGGGCGATCTCGCCGATTCTGACCACTTCCTCCGGCAAACCCACCGTCCCCGAAACGCTGACGAGGCCGTCGCTCGCCGCGACGTCTACTCCCGGGCTTGTGATGCTTTCATCCGCAACGATTCTGGCCTTCACCTCAGTGCTCAGTGCGAGATCGTCCATCACTCTCTGCGATTCCCGGGTGGTTCGGAATTCATCTACCCCGGCCGCGGCACATACGATTCGGCAGGCTGAAGAGACGCCGGAGACATCCACGTTGACGACAAGATCATAGAGAGAAGGGGCTTGCCAGTCGACATGATACAGGAACCTGGTCCATTTGGCCCTTGCCTTGTCCATCCTGGCCACATGCTCAATGGCCTGTGTCCGGGTGAGCCCTTCCCGATACATGGCGGACCTGACGCGCAGTTCCGGGTTCGCAATGACCCTGACCCTTAGAACGTGAGGAACACCCCTGAGCAGCAGATGGCCCGCATGTCCGTGATAGACTACATTGTCATTCTTGACCAGCTTGCAGAGAGCTGCCTGGACAAGAGCGATGTAGTGTGCCCTGTCAGATGTCAGACGCTCGAGCAGGCCTGGTCTCTCGACAAGAGCCTTGTGAAGTCTTCCCTCATCTGCGCCGTAGTCCTCTGCCGCCTCCACGAGGACTTCCCTCGCAATGCACGCGTAGCCGAGGCGGTCGGCAACGCACTTGGCCAGATCCGCGCCACCGCTGAATGTGCCCCTGGATATCGTGATGATCGCCATCTCATCCTCCTGCAAAAAGGAATTCGACCCTACCCGGCACCTCCGGGCAAACCGGGCTGGCGGACTCTCAGCTTGGAAACCAGGTCCACGACGCCCGGAGTGCTTCCCACTATTGTCCTGATCTTGTCGGCATCCGATATCGAGTCCACCGTCCCCGCTATGCTGATAACGCCGCCGTCTGACGTAATGTCCAGGTGGTCATCAGAGACGCTCCCGTCGGCGGCAACCAGGGCCCTGAGATGCGTGCTCAGGACCAAGTCACTGATAGCCCTCTGCGACACCTCTGTGGGCTGGTATTCATCCATGGATCCCAGGCGAACCACGATGTCGGTTGCGCCCTCCAGGTCCATACGGTCCAAGTTCACAACAATGTCATAGAGCGACGGGTCGTTCCAGTCTGCTCCGTAGAGGAACTTCGTCCATCTGGCCCTATCTTCGTCCATCTTCCGGATGAACCGCCCTGCCTCTTTCTCGCTCAAATGCTGCCGCTCCATGGCGGCAGCGATGCGGAACTCCATGTTTGCGATGACCTTGGCCCGAAGGACGTGAGGAACGCCCTGCAGCAGCAAGTGCCCCGCGTGACCGTGATACACGGCCTTCTCGTCTCTCACCTCTCTCATGAGCGCCGCTCGAATGTACGCGAGATAGCGGGACCTCTCCAGAGTGAGACGTTCCAGGACACCGGGCTTCTGCGTGAGAGCCCGCCACAGCCTTTCCTCCTTGACCCCGTACTCCCCGGATGCTTCAACCAGAACTTCCCTGCTTATGCAGCGATAGCCCAGCCTCTGCGCAACCCGTTCGGCGAGCTTCTGCCCACCACTGAACGTCCCTCTGGACACAGTGATGATCGCCATCACAACCTCCCGCGCCGCTCCACCAGGCGCTCAGGCGCGAAGGGCCCTGCCGCCGCACACACCCAAATAGCCAACACCTACCCCTCTCATCGACAAGACTCAGAAGAACGGCTGCGCGATGGCGACCACGAATTCGATCACCAAGACCCCCGTTATGACCCTGTATGTCCTGTTTGCCCTGGGCAGCCATGCCAGAATGCTGATCAGTGGGACCAGAGCGAGAAGCGCCACCCCCAATACGCTCACTCCATCTGCGGTCGTCAGATGAGTGTCAAACCAGGAATACCCACCGACATCACTGGCTGCGGTATCCGCCCAGAAGTCGGGCGCTGCCTGATCCCAGTGCTCGACCGCCGCATCAACACCGACCATGTCATGCGTCCCCGTGAGATAGGCGATCCCCGATCCGATCATGATGGCAAGCGCCACCAGGGTCGCGATCTTCATTGTCTTCGCGAACATCACATTCGCGGGCTCAACTTCGATCCGTACCTCACTCGTGCTCTTCACCGTCTTCGTCTTCGCGAATGTCAGACCCGCAGGCTGAAGTTCGATGTGTGCCTCACTCATGCTCCTCACCTTTCATCAGAAGAATTTGGGAATCAGGCCCAGGCCACTCAAGCCCTTCTCCAGGTCCAGTATGGCTGCGATCAGCATGATCGCCATGACAAGATACGTCACATACCTCGACTTGACCCTTGTAGCTACTCTCGTGCCGATCCTTGCCCCAACGGTTATGCCGAGGACACACGGAATCACAATCAATGGCAGCACGGCGCCACCAGCCAGGTAGGTCCACGACGCCGCGGCGTCGTTCACACTGACAATCGCCATGCTCGTTGAAGTAGCGACCTTGATCGGAGCACCCATGATCAGATTCAACGCCGGCACATTCGCCCATCCGGCCCCCATGCCGAACATCCCGGCAAGAAGACCAACGAGACCGAAGAAGGGCAGAGCAACAAGCATGTTGGTTACCCTGTACTCAACTACCTTGTCCAGGCTTGGTTCATACCAGGCGCCCTTGAGGCCAAGCTTCCTGGATATGAAGTCAACCTTGAGTACCTCGGGGAATTCGACTCTCTTTGACAGTACCAGCACCGCGAAGATCACGAAGAGGACGAAACCGAGCGCTATTTCTATGTAGTACTCACCCGACGGAAAGCTGCCGGTTATCCACAGCCCCAGCATCCCCCCCAGGATCGATGTCGCTATCGAGACGACCACGAGAGGGGCCATGATCTTGAGGCTCGCGAGCCCCCTCATCGCCAGTTGAGGGACCGAAGACAGGCCGCTCGTCAGGGCCATTATGAGCCCCGTCCCCCTGATGAAATCCAGGCTGAACGGGAAGAACGCCGCGGCCAGGGGAACGAACAGCACTCCTCCCCCTACGCCCGATATGGGCGCAACGATCCCGATAATCAGCGTGAATGCAAAGAGCGAGAGGGGCCAGACGACCCAGCCCGGTTCCACTAGACGTTCTCCGAAATCGGGGGTGTGGCCCCAGGGCCGCCGTTCCGGTCCCTGCTCCGCCAGAACATACGGGCAGCGACCGGGGTCCTTGCCCGCACACCCGTCGAAATCTCTCGCGACTGCGTGAGCCTGTAAGGCTGCCCTGGCCTCAGAGCCGCACTGCCGTCGGTCAGCCCGCGCAGACAGCGGTCGCCTTCAGCGCCAACCGGCGTCTCCGGGGACCGCGGCGCCTCGGTGATGGTCACGATTCCTACCGGGGTCCCTTCCGTGCCCGTTTGCCGTCCTTGGCGACGGGTATTCGGGCCTCGATCTTCTCTTCCGGTTCACTGAGGTAGACGACGATATCCCGGACAGCACTCAGTCTCCTGATGTCCACGACTACAGTCCGGGCCAAAGACGAGATGCTCCTCCCTTCCATGACCGCTACTATGTGATAGGGGCCGTTTATGATATCAACCGTGGCAAGTCCGAGGTCTTCGCGCAGGCATCTTGCCACCTCGGCGATACTGTCCTCCTGGACATCAATGAGGACGTAGGCCCGACTGCCCATGGATTGTTGCGGTTGATCGTCAAGCATAGTCGCGAACTCTCGCTGCAGTCAGATGCTAGGCGATCCCTAGACCGGGCGAAACCGCCCGCAGGGTGTGAATTGATGCTGGCGAGTCACCGCCCAAGTGCACCGTCATGCGCACGCCGATGCGTGTCCACGCAGCACCCGCTGCCACGCATCGCAGAGATAATTGCGTCCGCGGGTATGTCGATCATCGCAAATCTGTGCTAGACTTGTCGCGGGTGATAGCTGTGAACGAGGAAGGCGCAACCACCATCAGGGTGCTAGTGGCTGACGACCATCCGCCGTTCTCCGAAGGTCTTGTCATGTTGCTGAAAGCGGAGCCTGACCTGGACCCGGTCGGGATCGCGGGCGATGGCCTCGAGGCAGTACGGCTGGCCAAAGAACTCAAGCCTGACGTGATCGTCATGGATGTCGCTATGCCGGGCATGAATGGGATTGAGGCGACCCGACGGGTGAAGGAACACCTGCCCAATACGTCAGTGCTGGTGCTCAGCGCCTACGGATACCACCCCTATGTCCTCTCGGCGCTGGAGGCTGGAGCCGGAGGGTATCTGCTGAAGAGCGCGCCCTGGCGACAGTTGGTGAATGCGATTCGGGCGGTGCGGCAGGGCGAGGCCGTGCTCGACCGGGCGGTTGCCGAGAAGATACTGCGCAGCCTGGCAAGACCGCTTGGCAGTTCGCGGGTCAGCAGCAGCCTTAGCCCCAAAGAGGTGGAATTGCTGAAACTGGGGGCAGGAGCGTTGGGCAATAAGGAAATAGCTGAGAAACTCTCCCTCAGCGAACGAACGGTCCAAAGCTACTTCTCGGGTGTATTCGACAAACTCGGCGTGGGCTCCAGGCTGGAAGCGGTACTGAAAGCCCTAAAAGAGGGCTGGCTCACTCTGGATGATATCTCCTAGATACGCTTCAAGAGCATCAAGGTGCTTGGCGATGCGCGGCCAAGGGAAACACGTCGTTTTCGCTTCTTTGCTGGCGCGCTTGTCGTGGATTTGCTGAGATCGGAAGGCCGGACGCCGGGCAACGTTGTGCTGGCGGCAGGCCAGGCATACATCTGGTAAATATCGAGTGAGAGCGGTCAGAAGACAGAAGCCCGCCATAATCGTGATCATATCCCTGATTCTGGGGCTTTTCTTCCTGTACTCGGGAGATTTCCCCTGGTCTGATTCAACGCAGGGTTACGGGGGTTTCTCCAAAGGGCCAACTCACTACGAGATCAGCCTGTTGGTGCTCTATGGAATTGTCGTGTACACCTCGATCGTATTCAGGATCAGAATCGGCATCATCGTAGCAGTGCTCGTGACATTGGCTCTTGCGCCACATCAGGCGTTCAAGCTCCATGACATACCTTTCTTCAGGCCGATCTCCTTCGGAGCCGCCGCTGTCCTTACCGCCGGGCTCATCGGAACGATTCTCAACCGCCGGGACCAGGCAAGGGAGGCATATGAAATCGAGCAGAGTCTGGCCCGGCAGGTGGCTACCGTGCGAGAGACGGAGAAACAGTCCCTGGCTCACGAACTCCATGACGTCGTACTTCAGAAGGCGGTAGATATCGTCCATGAGATCGACGACCTGCTGGAAGACATGTCCAAAGAAGTAAACAGAGCCAGACTGAAACAGCTACGCACCGGTATGGAAGAAATGATGGAGCAAACCCGCGAAGTGGTTAGAGACCTGCGTCCGCCGCTGCTGGACGAGATAGGGTTGGCAGCATCCTTGAAGGGACTTGCTGACTCGAGGGCGGAACATGGTATCCAGGTTCCGCTCAGCGTTCGCGGAAGTGAGAAACGCCTGCCGGACCCGATAGAAGCCGCTCTCTTTCGTATCGCCGAGGAAGCTTTGAACAATGCGAGGAGGCATTCTAAAGCAACTCTGATCGAGATAGTCGTGGAATTCGATGCTGACAAGGTCCGCTTGCAGGTCTCCGATAACGGGGTTGGCTTCGTCTTGCCCACGTATCGGCAATTGGTGGGTGCGAAGAAGTTCGGC
>CAZNMB010000002.1:7833-30408 GCA_964574095.1 uncultured Dehalococcoidia bacterium | reverse complement strand
CCATGAAGGCTCTTGCAAGCACTGGTGAACTTAATGATATGATGAAAGTTGACCCTGTTAGTGGGTACGCTACTCTTGGTGCTTCTGACTTGATGGGATACTTTGATACACTCCCCGCAGGCGTAAGAAGCCAGATACAGGACTATAGCACTCCTGGATATGATCCTCGCGGAGTGAAGGCTGGAGATGGTACGACTACAGGTGTCACAGACACCACAGTACCACCTGACGCAGATAAGCCTCCATCATTTGGAGAAGATACTCTCAGAACTGGTACTGACTTACTCAAGGACATAGCTACAGGTGATGACCCCTTCTCACAGAAGATACGGCAAGAAGTTTCAAGTCAATGGGCAGGCATGAGTGCTGCTCGTAAGGCTTCTATAGCTCAGACAGCCTCTCAGCTTGGCATGAGCCCTACTGAGTACATGACTGAGCAGGCTATGGGTGCTCGCCAGCTTGGTGCAGAGAGAGTACAGGCAGAGAGTGCCATCAGGCAGTCTCAGGCTGCTAACTCCCGCGCAGCAGCAGGGATGCTTGCCTCTACAGGCATTGCTGCGATGGACAGAGAGCTTGCTGCTAAGAAGTATGAGGACCAAGCAGGGTTTGAGAAGTTTCAGAACGCTGTCCTTTATGGTGATGACGCGACCGTGAAAGCAGAGTTTGAAAAATACTTCGGTAGACCTATGGATGATACGTCTATCATACCTAAGATGCGCGAATGGGCACGTACAGAAGGACAGGCTCAGGCAGACCTTGCAGGCATAAGCGTGACCGCAGGGAACCTCGCTAACGAAGCTGCTCAGGTTGGTATTGATGGCGACACATGGACACAGGGTATGAGAGTAGCAGAGTCTGGCGCAGGAGCACAGGCTATTACGGACTACTTCATTGGACAGGGTGTTGATCCTGAGACTGCGGCGACATGGGGTGAGGCTGCGAACAAGTCTTACTATGAAGATCCTCGCAGAGTACAATCTGCCAGTCTGCTGTTACAGGCCGGTGGTGAAGGCAATATTACTAAGGCTGCTGACATCTATAACAATATGTTTCCAGGCCTTGGCGTTGACTTTAGCAAGCTTATTACCGCAGAAAACTCTGTGGCCTTCGACAATTCTATGGGTAGGATGGCTGAGCTATCCAGCATACCTAACATGACACCGGAGACGGCTATCACAATGCTTAAGAGTGAGGGATTGTTTGATGGCCTTAACTTGGACGATGCTGCGGCCAAGGATATGTTTGGGAAGCTTCAGTTATATGGAGACCCCATCTATCAGCTCACAGCAGGTATAAGTGACGCTACCCTTAACGAACAGTTTCCAGGAGTGCCTCCAAGTGATGCCCGGAAGCAAATCACAAATATCCTTGCTGGGTTTACATTCGACCCAGAAACAGGAACAATTGGGGTTGACTATGACCTTGTTAACCCATCGCTGACTGTAAAGGATACTACTATTACCCCTGAAAAGTGGGAAGCGATGGGGACTCAAGAGAAACGGCTAGCGTTTGAGAAAACACAAAAAGACCTCCCAGAAGACCAGTGGATAGGCTATAAAGAATGGCTTAAGACAATGCCGCAGAGCTACGATGACTATATTGATGCAGCCACCGCTAATGGTCGGGCGCCTGCTGGGTCTCCGGCGGAGGTCATTCAATTTTGGGCAAACAACGACATAACACAAGAGAATATTAATGACAGCCTAATCAAAGATGGTGAGCGGCTCTCACCCAGTGGTAATTCTACAATCCCCGCTGTGACAGCGGACAAACTTAATGTGCCAATCAAAAGGTTTATTGATGACCCATCAAAGTATAGGGTTATTAGCTTAAGTGACCTTTCTGATCGCACAAGACAGTCTGAGTTTATGGCGGACGTCATCTTTATAGAGGGCAATCCTAATGCTTATTCTTTGATGTATTCGCTTTCAGCCCCAGGAGCGGTGTCTGCTTGGGATATAGGTAATGGCAAGTTTGTTGAAATATACACAGATACGGGAGAGGTAAAAGATTATGGCAGTTGAAACAAACCCGTTTGGGTCTCCTACTAACTCGTTCGCGTCTCAATTAGGTTCTCAGATTTTGTCTGGGGATGTATCTACTCCACAGATTGACGCGCCAAGCAGGCAGTCGTTTGATCCCTCAAATGTAGGGCAAATAGCTGGGCAAGTAGCTAGTACCGCATTTAAGGGGCTTGGCTCTATTCTGAATATAATATTCAGTGGCTACGGATTGTGGAAAAGTTCTCGCGAACAAAAAAAAGTTGAGAGAAAAGAAGAGCAGCGCTACCAAACCCAGCTACAGCTAACTAAAGAAGCCATTGACCGTCAAAAGAAAGAGACTGCTCGCACATGGAAGTGGAAAGAAGAAGAGCAAGACTTTTCAAGGAAGAGGGAAGCCATTGGCAAGACAATAGGCCTCCTAGATAGGGCGCCTCAGTTTCGTAATAACTTAATGAGTATTTGGTCAAGGAGAACATAATGCCAATAGGACAGCAATTTCAACAGTTCGGACAAACTCTTCAGCAAGGACTTGGTGGCGTCGGGGATGCTATTGAGGACCTTACTAATATCGCAAACCTTTCTAAAAATAAGGAAGCGATAAAAGCAGAGATATCTAGTAAGATGGGAAAAACTTGGTCTCCAAGCATTATCCAAACCGTAAACAGACAGATAGACAATATTAAGTCTATTGATGAGCTGATGGAGAAAGGCTATTCTATAGCGCAGCAAATTAATGACTGGGAGAACTCTCCTGGTGGTTTAGCTCCTCAATGGGGTATACAATACGAAACATGGAAAGACGATAACAGTAAAATAAAAGGTATGAAGTCAGCACAGGGAGCGCTGTCTGAAGGTCAGTCGCGTCAGGAGTATCTTGGTGGCCTTCGCTCTCAGTTAGGGAGTGCAACCTCGCCTCAAGAGTTTGGTGCTGCCGCTACAACGGGTGGACAGTTAGCTGAAACATTTCCACAGGAACAGCAAGGCATGACTCCATACCAGCAGCAGTCTCTTAATCTAAGACAACAAGAGTTAGAGAGAAAACAAAAGATTGATGCTGCCACGCAAAGACATCGAGAGCGGCAGGACGCTAAGGCTGCCGGGCGTGAAGTAAAGTCTGACATAAATGTTATGATGGATGACCTCGGATCAATAACATCCAAACTTGGAGATCTTCAAGCAAAGATTAGACAGTTAACGACAAGGTCCCCGAACAACCCTCAGCCTATGAGTAAAGAAATGCTCGTTGATGAGTTTATGCAAGAAGCCTATCTTAAAGGGATACAGTCTGCTCTATTCGCAGATATCGTTAGTGAGGGCAAAAAGATGGGGCGCATGGGTGCTGCAAATATGCCAGCTAAATTAGAGAGGGATTTCAGCTTAGAGGGTGGTGGAGAAGGGCCACTTATGGAGGGGGACGTAAGGTTTAAGGAACCTGCTGCCAAAGGCGCACAAGCTGGGTCACCAATATCTCCTCAGCAGGAGCAGATGGCTATAAGTGAGCTACAAAAGAATCCTCGGTTGTGGCAAATATACCAAAGTGCCGATGAACAGACTAAACAGCAAATAATTCGAAAGGTGCTGACACGCTAATGGCACTTCCAGATAATTTTTTAGATGAGTTTGTGTCAAAGCCTACCGGCGTGGATACTTACGACCAGATATTTGATGAGGCGGCTAAGGAATATGGCGTTAGCAAAAGCCTCCTGAAGGCTATTGCACGCCAAGAATCAAATGGCCGGGCCAATGTTGTTTCTGATGCTGGCGCTACAGGGATTATGCAATTGATGCCAGAAACATCAAGAAGATTGGGTGTTTCAGACCCTTACGATCCACGAGAGAATATTATGGGTGGAGCGAAGCTTGTGCGCCAGCTTATGGATGAGTTCGGTGACGAGGATAAGGTAATTGCTGGTTATAAGGCTGGAGCTGGAGCTGTTAGAAAAGCTGGTGGTATTCCTCAAGTAGGTCAGGTTGGGGGATTTGATAAATATGTTAGCGAGAACACTTCGGACTATGTACAAAAAGTCTTAGGTCACAGATCTCAATTTCAAGAGCCCTTGTCAGATAATTTTTTAGATGAGTTCGCAACAGAAGAGCCGTTTGTCCCACCAGAAACGCCATTGGTATATGCCCCAGAGCCGGAAAAAAGCGCGCAGCAAATTCAGCCGGGGGTTGTCAAGATATCTCCTGACGTAGGGAGGCTGATTCCAGGGCAGGCAGAGGCGGCCCAAGCTCCTTCAGAGGTTTCCCCTCCGGGGGTGGTGAGTGCTCATGCGAAGTCTGCTGGGAAGGCTTTGGTGGGTGCTGCTCGGATTTTGGCATCTAAGGTACCTTCTACTGTAATTGGAATAGCGGCTCTACCTTGGAAGGTCCTTGGCGCAGTAGATGGCGCTGTAGAGGCTATATCATACGGAGGAAGTCCTTCGGACGTTGTAGATCAGTTTAAAGCTGGATGGGAAGGCGAAAGAGGTGGTGTAGGCGAAGTCGCAGCAAAAGGCGAAGCTGGCGCACAGCGACTAGAGGACATTATAAAAGGGGAACTAACTACTGAAAGCGAAAGATATAACGATTTTTTGGTGGACTCTGCTATTAGTGCTTACTTTATAACAATGATGGGAAGAGCGGCTGGGAAGAAGATCCCTCGCTTAGAAGCAAGTGCTAAAAATTATCTTGCCAAATACAAAGAGCTAAAGACGATCAAGCTTAACGAGGGAGAGCTTGCAAATGTATGGCATGCTCACAAACAATACAAGGTTGGTGATCCGCTGCTTAACGCTAAAGGTCAGCCGCTGACACCAAGAGAAACTGCATTTTTTGAGACAGCGCTAAAAGAGTCCGGGCAAGTTCGTGCAAACATGATAAAGTCTGGAGTAGGTGGGGAACAATATGGTTATCTTTGGCAGAAGAAAGGCTTTGCCAAAGTCCCAAAGACGACGAAGCCCGTAACTCCTGAAGAGATCCGTCTTCTTGGAGGTCCAAAGGAGCCAGTAAAACCTGCGGAGCCAAAGCTGCTTACAGGTCGAAGGGCTGGCGTAGAGCGCAGAGTGACCCAGAAGACACTTGTTACACCAGAGAAAAGAGTGGGGCCTAGACGGAAGAAGATCGGAGATCTGTCGCAAGCTGAAGCTCAAAAGGAGCTGGCAACGGACGAGTTAACTGGGCTTCTTAGTAAAAGAGGATGGAAGGAAGCCAGAGACCCTGAAATACCAGATATCCCGACAAAGAAGCATGTCGCAGCGATGGATATGGATGCCCTTAAATGGGTAAACGATAACTTGGGACACGGAAGCGGCGATGTGCTACTTAAGTCAATGGCGGACGCTTTAAAGGATGCTGGGGTAGAAGACGCAGCCCGCCCCACGGGAGATGAGTTCTTTGGGCAAAGTGACAATCCAGAAAAATTAGAGTTGTCAATACAAAAAGCACAAGATATATTAAAGAAGAAAACTATAAATGTTACGCTCCCAGATGGGAGTACTGTCACATATAAGGGAGCGGGGTTTAGTTATGGTATCGCAGAATCAGAAGAACTTGCAGACGCAGGACTCAGAAAAAGCAAAGCAGAGCGAGAAGCCGCAGGAGTACGCCCAGCAAGAGGGGCAGAGCCTAAAGGCGTGGTTAAAACGCCTCCCCAAGGGCAGCAGGATAACCTCAGTAAAGTAGTAGAGACCCTCCCTGACATAGGTAAGCCAACAACAAGGGAGCCAGCGCTGGATGTGTCTCAGGCTGGACGAGTGGCCGTGCTTTCTCAACAAGATATAAGGCGTGTGTATGCCAAGGCTGCGTCTATCTTTTCCGTAGAAGCGCCGTACAGGGCTATGGGCGCGTTCAAAACGGGCAGGGCAGTAAAAGACTACGTGTCGCGCACTGCCGCGAATGAAGAGCGCGGAATAAAGTCCATAAAGACATTAAACACTAAAGGCATCAGGACTATGGATGATGACTCAGATGTCATCTTAACTGCTGCCAACTCAAAATATGCAGAAACGTTGTCGCCAGAGAGAAAAGCTAAGCTAAAAGATGCTACTGACTACTATACAAACACAGTAGAGAACTATGCTAAACTGCTCAAAGAAAAGGAAGTCCTTCATGACCCTTGGCCTCAGTCAGCAATTCGTAGGCTAAACATAGAGACAGAGGGGCTTCGTGGCACGAAGCCAATGACGAAGGATGTTAGAGCTAAGATAAATGCTAACCTTGAAGACATAGCCGCGCTAAAAAGCCTTAAATACACCCATTTACCTATGAGGGCGTGGTTAGAAAACAAGTTTGAGGGCAATCCTGGAGAGTTTAGGGCTATTATCTCTGCGTCATTTAAGGGCATCAAAGGGCGCAAAACCGTCGATCCTTACGATTTGGTTGAGAGGGGTGTTATTAAAAAGGACCAATTTAGTGCCAGAGAGTCTCTTGCTTTATACCAACGATATGTAGAGAACCAGCTCGCTCAGGCCGAAATAAGAGACTTTGGGATTCAAGAAGGCGTTGTTAAGTCCGTTGAAACAGCCCCCGAAGACTGGGTAGAACTCGACGACAAACTCTTTCCTGCGTTTAAAGGCAAGAGAATGGAGCCAATGCTTGCAGACATGATGACAGATCAGTTCCTTAATTTGTATCCTCAGAGAATCTCTGGGATAAGAGGCAGAAAGAGAGCGCTGAATTTATTTGACACAGCAATGACGGTTTCTAAGGCTGCTACATTCAATAATCCGCTCTATGTTCCACTGAATGACATTTGGCAAGCCGCAGGTTTTACGCAGTTTCGGTCTCTTAAGAATTTAAAGAGGGGTTGGGTGGATGTTGTCAAAAAGACTCCTCAGTACTTTGAAGCAGCAGACGCCGGGGCATTTTCTACTCCTGTCCCTAACCCATTCGCAACATTTAAGGCAAATGTAGAAAAGGCTATGTCTGGGCAGGGGCTAAAGGGGGCGATTATTGCTGAGGCGAAGCGTTTAAAAGAGAACCCGCTAAGGATATTCTCTGATATATATACTGCGTCGTTTAATATTAACTGGGGCCTTGATAAAGTCGTTCGGATGAGTACTTACGACTGGTTAAAGAAAAAGGGCTACTCACCTGTTGATGCGGGTAAACTGACGGCAGAGATACATGGAGACTACGCGGGAGTGCCTGCTGCAACACGAAAGAAACTTAATCGTGTCTTGTATACTCCAACATATCAAATTGCAATGGTTAAGTTCCAACTAAAAAACTTGGCGTCTGTGTACAAGGCACCTAAAGCGACGATAAACAGAGTATTCAAGGGAAAAAAGGTTGGAACAGAGGAAAAAGAGGCGTGGGCACGCCTTATAAGTCTTGGCACACAGTATGGGATGTTGTCAGCCCGTGGAGCACTTTTAGGAATGCTTGGATGGAAGGCTGTTGAGTGGGGTAGGAAGTATCGCAAAGAAATTACTTATACCGATGAAAATGGCAAAGAGCAAAAGAAAGATGCCAACATCGTATTTGCTGATCCTTATAACGTCCCTATGAGATACTACTACCGATTTGTTAAGAAAAAGCCTGGCATGACGAAGGTTGAACAGGTCGCGAAGTCTGGCAGGTACTTACTGCATCCAGCTTGGAAGCTTACGTGGGATATTATAGACAACAGGAAACCGAGTGGGGATAAGATATTTAACGAATTTGACCCTATCTCTACTGTTGTTGACCCAGTAAGGTACGCTGCTGGTGAGACGTTCAGGATGTACGGAAGTTTTATAAAAGAAGATGATGATACTAAGTCTGAAGCAATTAATACTCTTAGAAAAGCGACAGAAAACCCATTAGATGTACTAGTCGCATCAATTAGCTTCCCGTATATCTCCAGCCCTATAGAAATGAGGTATAGACGCCAAGTTAACAGCTTGTATCGGGAGTTTTATAACACGTTGAAACGTAAGCCGCCCAAAAATACTGAGCAGCTTAACCGTACTTACAAGTCATTTTTAAAGCAACTTGATAAGATAGAAGCAGAAATGGAAGACCCAGAGACACTAGATCGCCTTTACAGGGCCAGAGAAAAAGGCGCAAATGACTTCTTTTTATTCGACTCTATGCTTAGTGATGGGCCACTGACAAAGCAGGAGTTAGAGGAGTTTGATTTGTACAGATGAACATCTTAGTTCTCGACGATGACGACAAAGTATGCCAAGTAATGCAATTAATGCTATCTGGACATGGGTGGCATTGTTCTGTCGCTAAGACTTATGATGAAGCGGTTAACTTAACGCTGATAACCAAGTTTGACGTAGCCATAATTGATTTAGTGCTAGATGAGAAGCATGATGGGCTTGACTTTATACGTTATTACAGGGACAAGCATCCTGACATAGTAGTGATAATATTCACAGCCTACCCTTATAAGTTGAATTATGATGACTCGAAGCTTGCTAACAAGGTATTTGAAAAGCCATTAGACCACACTGAATTGATTGACTGGATAAAGGGGAAGTCTATGCAAGGGGACATGTGCTTTAAACATGACAATGCTCTTAGAGTACTGAAGGAAGACATCAAGGAGATCAAGGATACTGTAATCCGCAATGCAGACAGGGGGCAGGAGATGTATAATGAACTCTGTGGCCCTGATGGATTTCTTATGAGAAACGAGAAGCGCATGGGGGCTTGTGAGGCTGATGTAAAGGATGTCAAGAAGTCTCATGCTGTTACTATCGGGATATTAAAATGGGCGGCTCTTACGGGGATACCGAGTGTGTTGTTGGCATTTGGTTGGTTGTTATTTAATATAGACAAAATATCTAAGCTAATGGGGGATTGATGTTGGGTTGGAATAACAATGACTGTATTCTTGCCATAGCTCCTTATGCCTGGTCTAAAGGGACGGGGAGGACTGATATCCTTAATGGCGGCTTTCCAAGTTACCCAAAGGATAGATACCCTCTGACGATAGCAGAGATGGATGCTGGATTCGGATATAGTGCGCGTATCAATAGCATTACGTTCGAAGGTGGGCTATTTGGTAATCAGGGATATGTTGACACACAGTATGGCTTTTCGCTTACTAATGACAGTTCATTTACAATAGAAGCTAAGCTTCAACACTATGCTTTTCTTGGACAGACAATATTTTCTCAATATGAGGATGCGACGAACTACATTGAATGTATTATAGACGGTAACAATAGACCAGCTATGAATATTGATGTTGCAGGTACAACCGAGTCTGCTATTGCTGGGGCCGGTAATGAGATTGCTAACGCTGAGACTGTGACTATTCATTGGGTAAAAGAGGGGGCGCTACTGAGCTTATTTCTGAACGGAGAAGTTGTAACTAGTTATGCTACCCGGGACACTTATGACCGTGGCAACAAGGCATTTGCTAATACTGCAAGGTCTGGGGTAACGAATACAGCTACGAACCCTTTTGTTGGGCTTCTGTTTTGGCTTGCCGTGTATGACACGGCTCTCAATTCTGTTACGATTAGAAAGCATTCGAGGCTACCTAATGACATGTATCTTAGGGCTTGGGATGAGGGGAGTACCATGTATTTATCTAAGAAGTCTGACCGCAGTTCTGTTTCTATAACTATTTAAGGAGGTTTGGGATGAAATTAGGATGGGACTCGGACGGTTGTGTATTTGCGTTAGCCCCTGCGGCGTGGTACAACGGCAATGGTAAGGCTAATCGCAATACTGGTAATATCCCCATATATTCTAAGGCTGGCTATACGGCTGCACTTAATAACTTTGCTGCGGGTACTGGATACCTACGCGATGAACGATGCATACAGTTTAATGGCGTGAATAGCTTCTTACAGACAACATATAATCAGCCGTATACTGATGCTAACTCATTTACCTATGAAGTTAAAATAAGGCATTTTACAGTTGCAGCGCAGCAGGTAATTATGAGCCACTATGATGCGGCGAACCAGGTGGCGTTGTTTTTTAACACTGCTACTAGTTTATTTGCGACCTCTGACCTGTTTGTTGGAGTCCAAGAGCGTATTACTTCGTCATGGGGGTTAACAAATGCTACTGACCATACATTGCATTACGTGAAAAGTGGCGCTATACAAACATTATACTTGGACGGAGTAGAACCTACATATAATAACAGGACTACTTATGATCGCGGAAACCAGACATTCGCTAATAACATGCAAATAGGTATATACAATGGTGCCACCTTCCCTTACTACGGGTGTATGTATTGGTGTGCGGTGTATAATTATGCTATGGACCAAGAGCAGGCAGCGGCTCATGCCAGGCTTGGAAACGATATGGGACAAAAAGGTACTGAAAGAAATGGTGAGATGTCTCTTTC
This sequence comes from uncultured Dehalococcoidia bacterium, assembly GCA_964574095.1. GTDB lineage: Bacteria > Chloroflexota > Dehalococcoidia > SZUA-161 > SZUA-161 > SZUA-161. Next base: position 20,118 of record CAZNMB010000002.1, on the reverse strand, counting down.
AAAGATGGAGAAATCTTCTTCTGTCTCTGTTGGATGTAGTCTATAGTTCTACTTCATTAGGAGTAGGGATGTAGAGCCCTTGTTCAGAGGCCCAAACCCTTATATTAGTGCAATACTCTTCAAACTCTACAGTTGAGAGGTCTGTGGTTGATTTGACTACAGGAGGACATCCTTGTCTGTATTCTGTTAGATGGAGGGATCTCATGGTGTCATGCACTTCTGTTCGAGTCATGCCGAAGTGGTCACTTAACAGCTTGTACACGACACCGTTGAGATACTTATTCTGAGGTAGTGAGCGGGACTTTACCTTTGGCCCTACGGCTACATCCACCTCTTTGCCTTCAAATGTAGAGAAGAATGTCCAGTAGGCCATGTCGGTAGGGATGAACTTCCCTCGTTTAACTGTGCCTGAGAATATCTTTTTCACCAGTGCCTCTGAGGTATTTCTCCCAAGATATAACGCAGGTCATTTATTAAACATTTGTTTATTGTCAGACTATCTTCTCTAAAAGAGATCTTCACAGCCATTTCAGTGGCCTTAACCGATAGTTTGTCAATCCTTTTCTCGTAAACAATGCAACAATATGGACAGGGGGTGTTTTGGTAGGAATCGAACCCTGCGCTACGACCGACACACTTAATTGTTGCGCCCTTCCCATCACATTGGGCACAGTCTTCTCTTAATAAGTCACCTACGCTCATTTAGCGCTCCTTTTTTAATACCCATACCCACTATCTTCTTTCTTTTCTCCAAGTAGTTCGACATCGTAGACTTTTATCTCAGTAGAAGTTCTCTGAACGCCGTCTTTCTCGTATTTGCGGTAGGTTACCTGTCCTTCTATGAGGACTTTAGTGCCTTTTCTGAGGTATTGAGCGAGTGAGGCCCCTCTATTGCCCCAGAGCACGCATCTGTGCCATTGTGTTATGGACTTCTTGTTGCCATCTTTGTCTTTGTAGTGCTCTGTGGTGGCCAGGTTGAAGTTGAGAATATGGTCTCCTGACGTTGTGGCTCTTAACTCTGAGTCTGCTCCAAGGTTTCCTGTGCCGATAAACTTATTCATAATCGCCCCTTTCTTTAGCTTCTTCTATCTCCATTAATTCTTTAAGTGTCTCGATTAACGACTCGTTTTGCAGTATGAGGTTCTCTACTGTCTTGATGAGTTCTTCTACTTCATTCATTTTTTTTCTCCTATGAAAGCTGGTGTGCCATCTTTAAGCTGGAGGCTTTTTATTTTGTCAGAATGCTTTGCGGCGTACTCTTGAACCATTTGGTAATCACCAATGGCGATATCATCCAAATTCTCTGCCGATTTGCCGGTCTTTGGGTTTTTGCACACAAGCTTAAGCCACTCTTTAAACTCAGGTGGGGTGACCTTATTATCAGAAAGAGCAGAAGAGACCATCTTTTTCTGGTTATCGGTGAGAAATAAGTCAGCATTGGCATCTATAACCTTCTCAGGAGCCGCAGGAGCGCTTGTACGCCTAGTTTTAGGTTCAGAGGCCTTATTGCCATCGTCGTCCTCGTCGTCCACCTGAAGGCCTAATATGGAGCACAGGGCGTATCTGCGCAAGTATGTGATAGCAGAGCCCATCTTTTGAGGGTTTGATGTATCTGTTTTTGATGAAACGGTACTGGATATCATTTGTCCTGAGCCTATGTGGATGATAATTGTCTCAAGCCCCATGCCAGATTCTGTGCTTACTGGATGCTGAGACACAACAAGGCCGTTGCTGTTGAGTTCTGCTTTGATTTTCTCCCAGATTGTGGGCAAGTCGGCGTACTTTGAGTTGAAATAAGGGTTATCAGACGATTTTTTAATCTTGCCTACGTTCTGCTGCACATTACCGATGGCAGTATATAGCTCCACAGATTCACATTTCATTTAGACCTCCCTTGTTCCTGGTACTGTTCAAATATTCTCCGTGACACGTATCTGTCTTTTACACATACAATTACTGACTTGTTCTTTCTGTTGACGTAGAACACATCCTTTTTAAACGTCATTTTCTGGGATGTCTTGGTCATATTGTCCACCGAGGTTAATTATTGTATATTTATCTCCTGCATGCTGAGCAGCACAGCAGTTACCACAGTGGTTACAGTAATAATATACGTTTACCATCCTTGTCCGATCTCTAGGATAATAAGCTATAATTACAGTATCCTCGATGTCAGTTCGGCACCCATCGCACTTAATTATGCGATCAATAGCCTTTTTGTAGATATTTAACTCCACTTGAGGAGACATGTCGAAGGTAGATAATGATAATTCTCTATTGCTCAAGCCGATACTCCTTCACTGAAACCTTCTCTCCGCGCCTATTTAGGCAGGTAATCATCTTTGATTCTATCTGCACACCTTTAGCCTTAAGCTCCTGTATACGAGCCGAGAGGCGCATTATACCAAGGTCAAGGTAAGCATCCAAGGGTGTGATTGTCTTGTACTTCTTTAAATACTCAGTTATTCGGTCTACCTGGGTCATTTAATATGTCTCCTATCCGTTCAAATTCTCCGGTTGTCCACTTGTTAGGTGCAATACCATACAAATATTTGTCTATCCAACGCCTTACGTCTTGAGGACGCTCATCCTCTTCAGGTGAATAGTTGAATATCCACCGTTCTTTAATACCCTGTGTGATAAAATTAACAGGGTTCTCTGCGTTTCTCGCCCTGAACAAAAGCCTTGCTGCTAAGTCTACGTCCCCACGACAACGAGTTAGAACGTACATAAAGAGATCTTTTTGCATGCCTCTCCCTCAAACACTCGTGCTGACAAGCCCTCCAATTACACTTTTCTCTTCCACACTTAACCATGATGTCCTCCTAATAAGAAGATACATCATGGGTTATGTGTTGTCAAGACAATAATTAACGCCCTGCTCCTTGCCATGCCCCGCCATACCTCACCGTGTCCCTCGCCTTGCCCTGCCACGCCTTGCCTCGCCCAACCAAGCACGGCCTTTCTATCAAATAGCCAGCTTATGCGTGTTCGGGCAAGAATGCACATAATTTAAGGTAAGACCACTGGCTGTTATTAACTGGTGTTCGCCCGAACATTAACAATATACATCGTTGACAAATAGTTGTCAAGACATTTATTCTATATTTTTATTTACACCTATTGTCATTGCTATTAATATTGCGTTCATTTCGCTTAATAGGAATGATCATAATAAACTCATTGTTTTGATATGTGTCATTGTCATAGGATTTCAGCTTTGCGTTGCAATCCTTAATAATGTCATTGCTAATATAGACAAATGGTTGTCCTTTAAACTTAACAGGATACACGTCAAGAGCGTTAGAAAGCCTTCCAAAAAGCATAAGTACCACTGTCAAGAGAAGGGTTACCATGAGCAGGCAAAAAAGAACCTGATTCTTATTAAACCATTCTTCATATTTCTCAATACAAGTAGTTTGGTTTGTACGTTTGCTGTTTTTATGTATACTATTTTTCATTTATCTTCCTCCTAATTTTTTCGGCCTGAACGGGCACTTCAAATACAACTTGTCTTCCCAGTCTCCTCGAAACTCATCAAAGCCATTGTAGAGACAATAACAATATCCATAATCTTCTTTACACTCACATGGATAACTCCACGACATATCTTCACCAGTTATCCAAAAAGGACACTTACCGCCAAACTGGTCTTCACATTGTTTATTTAACTTTATTGTATTCATAGGCCGAAAAACTATAAATTCAGAGCCGCAAAAATTGCAGCTAACGTCTCGCAAATGTACGATGGGCGATTAGCCTTTTGTACTTTGCGTGTTGTGTGTTGAATTGCGAGTACCTATAGTACCTATTACCGAACAGTGAACAAGGGCTAATAAGCCACCAACAAAAGCATAGGCGGTGAATGACTTAACTAAAAAATAATTCTCCATTAAAACAAATGTAACAAACCAAACAGTAAGGAATATTAGTGCATCCAGAACATACTTCATAAAACCTCCAATAAATTTAAGAGCAATTTTGCACACAACGTTCTGCCGCACTCACGATGCGTCAGTTTTGTGATGTGGCTGTTGTACGATGTAGGAGAAACCCTCCATAATGCAAAAAGCGGTGTGCTGTATTGCAAGAGGCCAGCCTTGCTCATGCCCCGATTGGGTGGTACGACCCAACTCTACATTAATACAATACAAAAGGTTTCTCCTATTTCTTACAACGTCCCGGCAAATACCCGATGCTTTAGTTTTGGGTTTTGCCTGTTGTAAGATGTTTTGCTGGACATTCCTTATTCCTACTTTCGGCGCAATTTCAATGTGTCTCTACACGTATCTGGATTGTTTCTTAATATCCTGTACGCCTTCTTTCTCGCACCAGACAATGTTTTACATTCTATTATAGTAACACCCTGGGCCATAATTTGTTTACCACGATAACGGTCAAATTCAAACCTCATAACTTCACCTTTTTCTGCGCCGAACTATAATAAAAAAAGTACAGCAAAATTTCTTACAACGTCCCGGCCAACTTATGTTGTTGCCGCTTTGGGCAATGGCATAATTGGCCTGTTATGCGCTGTTGAGCCGGATTCCATAGTGTTCTGTGCGCCCAGCTCGATACTGCACGGAACTTCGTTACCCCACACATCCCAACCAGCCGTCTCCGTTCTGGCAAAAAGTTCTATGCGCGGGACATCACCAAACAAGTCTACAATGCGATTTCTTATTTCTTCCGGTTTCTGGCTATGCCGTTGACGCGGCCCCATATAAACTTGACGCACGTTGTTTGTTACTTTACGCATAGAGCCGCGAACACCAAGCAAACACAATTCAGTTCCGTTCAAAGTCCAATGGCCAACACGGCAATTTGGTTGGCCAGTAGAGCGGCTCGTTTTGACCCAAACAAAAGCAACTGTGCGTAACGTGAAACCCCACGAATTGACAATTCGTATAGCATTCTCAATTTGACCATTGAGACACCAAAGAAAAAGGGCCGCGTTCTCCGATGCTATTTCAGAAACCGGAAGACTACAAATAGAATCCAAATCCATAATATCGTATTGTGGACAGTAAACGCGAGCCTTGTGGCTTTTGCCCATTGTCCACGGCGGGTCTGCATAGATGATGTTGTATTTACGAGCGCACATATAAATTAGTCCTCCGGCTCAATTGCGTATAACGTTATGGGCAACTTACGCTGTTGCTGTCTAATGGCGTAATTGCCGTGTTGGTGGATGTGTTTTTAATTTTCGATAGTTCTGCGGCAACATTATCAATGCTACGTGAAATATTGTTTAATGCACATAATAAACCTGCAAATAATAACATGTAAATCCATTTCATATTGCCGCCTATAAATTAAAGATTAAAAACATTTACACCAACGGTTCACAAACGGGCGAAGGTGGCCGGGGCGTGTGACAGATGCGCGACGGGAAGACGCACTAACCCATGACAGCTGCTCCGAACCTTGCGGTTACGGCACCCGGCCATTTCGCCCTTTGCCTGTTGGTGGATGTTTGCCAAACTACCATAATTTACTGCGCAACAATTTCCTCGGGACAAAAATCACGCTCACAAATATCACATCTCCCAACGACAATTGGATAGTCACGATGCTTGCTTGTATAAACGTCAACTACGGTCCACACCTGTTCTTCGCGGCCAACCACATTGGTCAAAAACGTATCTCCAGCTTTCATTGTTGCGCCTCCAAAATAAAGGTTTGGCAAATTTACACCAACGGCCCGGCCAACTCACGATAGTTTGCCCGACTCCACGTAGTCACAATTAATACTCGTACACACATAGTCGCCATCGCTCGCACGCAAAAGTTTCTTGCCACACCAAGGGCAAATTTCGTGATTGGCCTGTTGTGTGCTGTTGGCAATTTCTACCTTAGCTTCTGAGGCCGCGTCCCACATGCTCGGTTCAAGCCAAATGTGTGTAAGTAGCGGGTCGTGCTCCGGTGGAACATCCAGCTCAACACACCACTCGTCTTCCGTTGAATTAACCCAACGCTTCCTTGGCGGTTCAGAAGTTACGATACCAGTATGGTTCCACAGCGACCTGTCGACCCGCTTGTCAGTACGAATACAGATGCGCTTACCTTGCATTTGCGGCCTCCTGTAATAAAAAAGAAATTGACAATTGCACACAACGTTCTGCCAAAGTGATGCCGTTTTAATGGCACTCATTTGGCTGTTGTGTGTTGTTCAGTTTTTCTACAACCAGTTTTGCACGGCCCAGCGCACCGTGTAGCTCCTCAATTTCCTCTGCGGTTAACACAACTTGTATATCTTCGCCACAAGCAGGACACCCTACACACATTGCATAGGTACCATCCTTGTCTGATGGTCCGCAGAAGATTAACTCGGAACACTCAGCTTCGTTAAACATTTTCTCAAATCGTATTTTCCTTGCCATAACATTACCTTTCTTGCCGTGCTACAATTCAAAAAGAAAAACTGAATTGCACACAACGTTTGCCAAACGGGTGAAGTGCCGTTGAATGGCCAGCGTGCCCCGTGGTATTACCTCGGTTGATTGGCTGATCATACTCACGCAACCTTGGCACATTTCACCCTTTGGCTGTTGTAAGATGTAGGAACCTGCCTCAACAAGTGACCTAATGCCACAATACTCATAGACCCGTATACTGCAACCCTTCGCAAAGCCGTGTGATTTAAACGGGGGATTGCGGCGTTCTAGAATACCTAACGGGGTCGTTTTACAATGTATCAAAGCAGGTTCCTATTTCTTACAACGTTCTGGCAAACGTGAGTAGTTCGCATTTTAATTACTTACTTTGCCTGTTGTGTGTCTGTAGCTGGCGACTCCGCCTGTTTCGAGTTTGGCGCTATCCCGAGACAGCAATACCCTTTCTCTATACCGAATTGGCCTCCGTCCAGCTTGTAAACAATACGAAAGTTCGAAAACAAACCTGTGTAGTTGCTGGTATCTGGCGACCACTCACAAAGCATGAGGGAATCACCTACCTGATAATTACGATCATCTTTTCGCACCTCGAAAGTTTTGTCGCCAGATAATATCGCCTCGAAGAAAGGCGGCCAAACCTTCAATTTATGGCACTCTTTTACTTTTAGCACAAGCCAAACTCCTATAAAATGGTTCGCCAGCTATTGCACACAACTACTTGTAGTGTGAACTAACTTAGTACTTGTCATCAAGTTGTCCACACCTTTTATAATACTCTCTCTTCTGTATCTGTTTAATCGCTGCCTCAACCCCTAACCTGAGAAGTCTACGCCAAGTGTATTCAGGTGGTAGTTTCTTCTTGTAATCAAAACACTCATTTTCTAATGATAGATTGATTGTTTTCATAAGAGTAATATAGTTGATGGTAAGTTAGTTGTCAAGACAATTCTTTAAGTCCAAGTATCTTCTTCACGCTCTACCCATTCTTTAGCGTACATACCACAGGCTATATCAGATGGGGATACCTCTGGCCTCTCCCATGTACGATGCCCTGGTGTAAGCTCTATGTCCCTGGGTGGGGAGCAGTGACATTTCTTATCAGCATACCAAAGGCACTCACTGCATAGTTTTCTCATTTATAGTCCTTTCAGGTAATACGCGATCTTTATAGAGATATAATACCGTTACCATAGATTGCTTTGGTTGAGGGAAGGGATACAAAACCCCCTTACCCCCTTTACCGTATACCATGAGTTGCCCAGTGTATCGGTAAGGTAGGTGTGTAGACCCCTTAAGAACTACACACTCTTTTTTAACTTTTATCCCGCAGGTGTCACTTTCCTGCGGCATCTGACATCGCTTTCTGCTACTCTCAACGAGGTAGCCCACGAATGCAGGGGTTTCTCTCCCTGTCTCTGTCAGACTTAAAACTCTCATCCAGCCCCATGATGAACCTGATAAGAAGCATGGGCAGGGTGCACGATTGCACACTGGATGAGATGTTATGTTTCGATTATTAGTCTCAGGTTCATAGTAGAAGTATACTAAATTACCAGATATCTTGTCAAGCATTATTTTATTTTTTAATCAACAACAACGCCACTGTTGCTAAGCCGCCTACTATCAGTATGTTACAAGCTGAAAAATCTTTAACTAGTAGGCACCCTGCTGCAACAATGATAAATAGAACAACGTTACCTTTATCGAATATACCCCGATGACTGTTAGGGATATGAGCAAAAAAAGAACTATTGCTCCTGAAACCGCTCTGGATGTCTTCTCCTCCATGACTCGATTCTCCTTTCTGATGTGACTTCATAAGGTATTGGTCCCTCTCCGGTGAACTTTGGTTTATTAGTTCTTACAAGCTCCTTCATATCTTCTTTGGTAAGCCCAGCTTTTTCGAGCATTTGTTCAGCAGTCAAAAACACCTCCTTTTTATGGTTGACATCTTAACTACCAAAATGTATCATTTAGATAACGCTCTTACCCGTTTTTTAAAGGACAGTCAGTTCCCACGGCTGTCCTTTTCCTTATCACGTGGGTATCATCTTGGTCGTCATTGTACCACAGGTAGATATACTTGATATCTCTTAACGTCTCGATAGTAAATGTTTGGTGCCAATCAAACGACTGGACAGGGTATACCATCCCGTGTCGTTTGTATGCTTCTCCTATCATTTGGCACTGTATCTTCTTTAGTATCATAAGAGCCACTCCACAATAAGGGTGCACAGCTATCACAAATAAAGAAAGGTTTGCTTTTCCAGAATACTTTTTTCGCTCCGTTAGCGTTACAGTATGGGCATATCTGCGGAGTATCCCTCTTTCTTGATATTCTCATGTTTACGCTCCTTTTTCAAGTAATTTCTCAGGTCCATGAAACCTTTTACCATTTTTTCTACATGCTGGGCCTCTTCGCGGGTCAGCTCTTTGATTACGATATCTTTAAATCCGCGTGCGTTAAAGTTATCTGCTACGGTTAGTGTTATCATTTTAAACCTCCAATAGTTCAACGGTTTGGTCGACAGTGTATCCCTCTTTCTCTGCGTCCATTACTAACTCATTACAACTTGAACACACAAGGTTTCCCCCTGGACGATAGAACTTTGACCCCGCTGGTATGTCGGTGTGGCAGATCCAGCACTGGCCCCATTCTTTTGTAGCGGTCACTCTTCACCTCCTAGAACAAAGTTTAGATAATTATTATATATAACGCTATCTTCTGCGGTGACAGGTAGTAAGCTGTCAGGTACGGCCCAGTGATAGCAGTGGTTATATGCCCAGGTTTTTAACCTGTCTTTATAGGTTACCTCTTGTTTGGAGCACCCTATCAAAAGCAGTATGATTATTAGTTTTTTCATGATAAATCCCTTGACAATTGAGTGGTTAAATGTTATACTTATATTGTAGTTAAGCTCTTTTAAATACTTAGTGTTACGAACATTTTAAATTGTTAATTATGGGGCCTTAGTCGGCCCCTATTATATCGCAATGTCCTACTGGGTTGCCGTTTACGTCATATATTTTTTTGTACGGGTTAGTTTGCTCCTCAAATTGCTTTGACAAGTCTTTTAATATGCGAGAAATTTCCCCGGCTCTGTCATCTTCAAACGCCGCATTATCGCAATTAATTTCTATTGATACTTTCATTTTTGTACCTCCATTCAAAGGGATGTATTAAGACCTGTACGACTTGTGAAAACGCTTTGTAACATGTCACAATAAGCGTTGTTTACTTCTTCAATAACTTTTAAACTTGTACCATGTACCCGATAAAATGTGATATCGTACAGATCCAGACCATTAAGGGCGATCTTTACATGGGTTATCTTTGAGGCATTTCTCATGATCTTAAATGTTATGTAGTTTTTTCCTGCTGCCAGGTTACGCGCTCCGGTCATTGCTATAAAGCGGTTTCCGCCTAATTGAGAGAGTATTTCTTTCGCTACGCTTAGAGTTTGAGTGGTCATTTAGTACATCCTTTAGTTTAATGGTGGTAGTAATTCGCATTTTTCGTACAGATTAATTATCTCCATTGGTCTTATATACATGTGGTAATCATCTGTATTTAGGCCGTTTTTAAGATTGTTTATCAATTCTTTACATGGTTTAACTCTCTCAGTGATTGCCGTACCCTTGTAAGTGTGTACATGGTCATCCTTGCACTTCTTGAATATTTGATAGTCCCCATCTTGGTATATTCTTTGTGATTCGTAGAATTCGAAGTATTCAAAGTTGCAATAAGGATTATCTTTTAGCATTTTACGCCACGGGTTTATAAATTTCATTACTTTAAAAACCTCCTAGTGAAATAATAGTAATTAATCCGATAATAGCAACCAGCATTGCGGTTATAAATGCCTTGTCGCTTATTAAATGTGGTGTATGCATTATATCCCCCTTAATTGTACCATTCTAGCAGGTGATTAATAATTTCTATATCGCTTGAATTATCGAGGTCAATACCTGCATTGTAGTAATCATCCTCAGTTAGAAAAACTATATTTTCAGAATCTCCTCCAGTGTGAAGGGTTAAACCGCAATAACCTACCCTATTATTGCGTGACAACTCAAGTATATTTCCGCCGTCAACGTAGAATATTACATTATCCGATGTTCCCGATTGCACAAAATAGAGGTTATTCTCATGGATAAACATCTCCGGCTTATTATAAAATTGTGCCCACTGGCTATACTTGCCGTATTTATCGGCAATCTCGGCCAGGTCTTCATAACTTGTACTTTTTAAAGTGATTAAATCAGGATTAAAGGGCTTCATTTTACCCCCCAAACTATAATTGAGAGTGAAACAAACATAAGAAAAGCACAGAACATGCAAAAAGCGAACGAATGCTGATTGAGTAAGTTAGTCATCTTATCACCTCCTTATTGTATATCATACAAGGTTAAATTGTTATTTGCTTCCATGCCTTAAATACATTGCATAAACCATGCCAAACATATAAATCAATGACTTGCAACAATTACCCCAACAGGTGGGAGAAAAGAATTTTTACACTATTAGGTCTTAAATCATTGTAACACTAAGTAACAAGTAAGCATACAAGAGTAGAAAGTATTTTTGACAAAGCAAAGAATTTTTCACCCTTTCACTTGACAATCATAGGTAATAATTGTATAATATAGGTATGAAGATAAAAGATATCAGCAAACTAACAGAAGTGATTGATAGCCTCAATGGCAAACCAATCAAAGGCATAACGATATTTACAGTCAACAAGCAAAGTAAGCGCTTAAATAGGGGATAAAACAGAGAATGAGCGATTTTAACCCCTCTAATAAAGAAATACAAGAAGTAAAGGCTAAAATACCCCGTAGAACTGCAAAGAGCGTCATACAACCTGGCACTACACATACTGTCTTCGCAACAAAGTATACTGAAGAAATAGCCGGAGAAATACTAAAAGATATAGCAAACACACCAGATAGCATAGAAACTATCTGCAAAAAACATGGCATAGTGTGTAAAACATGGTATAATTGGATTTCAAGCAATAGAGAGTATGGGATTAATGGAGATAGAGCGCCGCTCTTACAATGGCACATGCGGGCCTTAGGCTATCAGGCAGTAGCCAAATTCGGTGATATAGCCACCAAACAGGACGAAATTGACCAGATAATCGATAATCCCGATATACCCTATAGAGACAAGGATATTGCGATCAGATGGTTTCAGGCGCGTTCTAAGGCCAATGAGTTCTATATCAAGAAGGCCAATCCGCGCTTATTTGGCGATCGGATAGAGGTAGAGAGCACACACACCATAAAGCCAGCCGATGCGAGAGAGCAGGCCTGGAAGCTAACACAGCAAGCACTACATGAGGTAGTAGAGCCTGTGCAGCTGCCAGCCCCTGAACAAGACATTGAGTAATATCAATCACTTACAACATCTACATGTGGCGTATAATGTATCTTATGTAAACTATGGGGGGGGGATAGTCCTTAGATCCTGGATGCTGTTGTGTATGTATTATATATATCTTCTCTCTTTACTCGCCTTAATTTCTCCTCTAAGTTGTCTGACAAGCTAAAAAAATTATAAAATATTTTTTCTACAGGGGCCTTATTAGCTACTATTTGTTTCGCAAGGTATCAAAAAATACGGGGGTATTACAAAGAATCGCACACATTCATGTCGGATTGTGTAATATTTGCATAAAATCCTTGACATATTGTCCGACATTGTTGTACATTATAGGGGGAGGTATTTATGGATCATTGTATAGATAGTTCATCGAGTATTGGGTATGCCTCGTCTGTTGCTTTGTGTAAAGAAGGCATACGGTGGGCCAAAGAAGGGCCAACTTGGGTGTTGTCTCATGAAGCTATTGGCCGATTTAGGCAGATAATGGACACAATAGCGCAA
>CAZNMB010000002.1:0-7733 GCA_964574095.1 uncultured Dehalococcoidia bacterium | reverse complement strand
CCGTCTAGGGATTTAGTGCGTTGTCCTACTTGTGGTGCGGCGTGTACTATTTACAGTAGTGGAGATGGCACGAATAGTTTTAATCCTGTTACGCCTTATTATGAATAAAGACGAGCGTTTAAGTATACGGATACCATCTGAGTTGAAGGAGTTGTTAGTGAGGTTGGCTGCGCAGGCGCGCAGAAAGCTCAGTGATTATGTTTCTATGATATTGGAGGAGTATACGAAGAGGGAGGAGAAGTGATGGATAGGTATTACAGGGGGCGCCCATGTCCGAAGTGTGGCAGCCATGACAATAAGGATACGTGGATAGAAGAGACTAATACGCTTCTCAGGGAGTGTAAGTGTGGTTATAAGTGGGAGGAGTATGCTTTGGATGATAAAGAGTATAAAAGAATGGTATGAGAATTAAATCATCTAAGAAGCTTGTCGGTAAGACTATAGAAAAAGTCGATGATATATTGCAGTGCGTTAAGTTCACTGATGGTTCATGGTGTCATATTGATATAGGGTTCAATGGTGACTTTATACTTGACTGTCAAGATATTGAAGAATATTGTAAAAATGAGTTATTGTTGTTTATTGGTGATATTACTAAGAAAGAATTTAACAAGTTAGAAGAAGAGAGAGTTAAAGCCTTGGTTCGCGAAAAAGAAGAACAAGAAAAAAAGGAGCTTTTAAGGTTAAAACAGAAGTATGGCAAAGTAAAAGAAACGGAGTGAAAGAAATGAAAACTTACAACTGCCCCTTCTGTGATGGGCACCAGTGGCGGAGAAATGTTGTATCTCACCTCATTATTACCACAGATGACGAGGGGCTTAACCACCTCCACGGCCCTGTAGACAACATAGCCCTCATGTGCCATTTCAGAGATATTCTTAATGCTAAGCTTGAAGAAGTAGTAAAGAAGGAGAAAGATAATGTTCAAAAAGTGGAGGATAAAGAGGTTAAAGATAAAACTGTCCGGGCTGAAGGCTAAAGAAGAGGCATATATGCTGATAATGCAAGGATCGACTATAGCATCATGCTATTTTGACGGCTATGTGTCTGTTAGAAAGAATATTGCCGAGACGGAAGAACTTATCAGACAATTGGAGGGAGCTAATGCTAAAAACAGGTGACATGGTAGTCTGTGGAGGGCGAGGGCCTTTCGCTATGACTACAAGGATAGTAACCGCAGGGTTTAAGAACGCCTTTAATAAGAAGGTCCCCGTCCACACCGGGGTTGTCCTCATGCTTGAAGGACATGCTCTCATCGTTGAGATGACAGGTAAGGGGCTCGTCCTCTCATCCTTTGAGAAGTATCGCAGAAGCAAATTCAGGTGGGTTATGCACATCAAGCGTCCTCCCCTGTCTAAGAATTACCGGATTAAAGCCCGGCACCAGATTGTTGAGGATTTAGCAGAAACTATTGAGTACGACTTCAAAGGCCTCCTTGAGTTCGTTTTTAAGAAGGTTAAGGACAGTAAGAAGAAGAACTATTGCTCTGAGTATTACTATGAGTTGACCAAAGAAGGTATGACCTATCCAGAGAAGGTCGGTAGAGAAGTCCTAAGAGAGATGTGCTCCCCTTACGCTTTAGACCAGATTAAGGAGTTTTCTGTAGTTGGATGCTAAGGCACTTTCTTTCTACCAGACACATCCGGTAGAGTTCGCTCAATTCATGCTATTCGGATTCACGCCAGAAGAGGTGCGTGAGAACCGTCTAGGTAATCGGCTGGAGCCTGAGTCCATCAAAATACTCTCAGCGGTTGGAGAACATGACCTCGTTACCATCCCAGCAGGCCGGGGAGTAACAAAATGTAGCTATATCAACGATACCCAGCTTTTAGCTGACGGTTCTTATGTCAGGTATGGGGATCTCATAGGGAAAGAATTTGAGGTCATGACGTTAGCGGACCAGGGATACTTATTTGCTACTAAGGCTTTCGCCACTGATAACGGAGAAGAAGAGTGCGTTAAGCTTACGTTCAGGTCTGGCATAGAGACAACAAGAACGCTTAACCACCCTTTCCTAACATTTAACGGATGGACTCCATGTGAAGACCTAAAGTCTGGAAGTATGGTTGCTATGCCCTCCAGTATGCCGATTAATCCTGACTGGGCGTACCAACCAGAGATCCTTAAGTTTCTCGCATACCACATAGGTGACGGATGCTCGTGTGGAAAGATTCTAATCTTCTCTCACTCTAACGAGAAAGTTGTCAGTGACTACGCTGAAGCTGTGAAAGACTTCGGTGGAGTACTAGCAAGGATAAACAAGTGTGACTATCGTGTAAATAAAAGCAAAAAACTTAGAGATCTCCTACAGGATGAAGGACTTCTCAATAAAAAGGCTAAAGATAAGTTTATCCCCGACATTCTTTTTAATTTGTGGGGCGACAATGTAATTCTATTCCTTAATCGCCTGTTTGGGACCGATTCTACTATCTATTGCGGAAAAAGCACACCAGTTATAGCCTATACATCGGTTAGCAAACAACTCTGTACAGGGGTTAAACGACTCCTGTTAAGGTTCGGAATCGTCTCTTCAGTAAAAAAACAAAGCACAAAATGGACACATAAAGGCATAACTAAGACAGGCGTCGCTTATAAATGTGAGATACACGACTGTAGAAACATATTGAAATTTTGCAACATCATAGGAGCCTTCGGAAAAGAAGATAAAATTGCTAAAATTAAAGCTAACGCTGAAAGACAATTAAAAAGAATAGATCAGGCTACCACAGGCTTTACCATTTGGCCACCAGAGACCCTTGATTATCTCCTGAAATGGCGAGATGACAACGGCTATAAGGATAAAGACTTCAGGCCATTAGGAATAAGGAATCGTGACAAAAAGTACGGAAAGACAGTCTCAGAAAGAACCGTTAGAAAGTTCGCTGAGAAACACAGAGACACATGGATCGATAAACTTCTAAGGGCAGATGTAGTCTGGGATACGATAGAATCTATTGAAAGAGTAGGGAAAAAACCTACCGTAGCAATCTCGGTGCCAGGAACACATAACTATATAAACGACCATTTTGAACACAACACTTTTTCTCTCGCTATTCTTATTATTTGGTTCGTGTGGACTCGCAAAAACTCTAAGGCTATGGTAACTGGGCCTAAATTCGATCAGCTTAAGTCTACTATATGGAATGAAGTCAGAAAATGGATAAACCACAAAGGGTGGCTGTTAGACGAATTAGAGTGGACCTCTGAGAAATTAGAGCACAAGGACCCAAAGGTAGGTTCATTTGCTAAACTCCTCACCGCTAAGGATAAGGAGAATATTGCAGGTATACACGACGAGCACGTTCTGTGGATAGTTGATGAGGCCTCGAATGTCGATGAGAATATGATCGATACCATCATGGGTGGCATGAATGACCCTGAATCAAAGATGGTTATGGCAGGCAACCCAACAAAAGCCTCTGGAGCTTTCTTTAATTCTTTCACCAGGGATAGGGACATCTGGCACGTTATCCAGTTGAGTGCTGAGAATTGTAAAAGACAGAATAAAGCGTGGATGAAGAAGATGAAGCGCCATCCGCGTGAGTCCGATATGTACAGGGTGAATGTCCTCGGACTACCACCAAGAGGTAACCCTAAAGCTATTATCCCTCTCGAAGATGTAAGAATGGCAGTTGATCGCACGGTAAAAGGCTCTCCTCCACTCGAAATAGGACTTGACCCTGCATCTGAAGGTAATGACCTCACTACTATCGCCGCAAGATACGGGATGCACGTCTTTCCTATTAAGAAATACGCCAAAACTAAAGCATACGAGACTGTGCAGTATACCTTGGACTATGTACGGTATTTAAGAAAGAAAACAGGCTATGAAGACCTCGTTAAAATAAAAGTCGATGACTCAGGCTACGGACAGGCTATCAGACAACTCCTCGCCCTGAATACCACAGATAACGTCGAAGTCGTCCCCTGTATATTCTTTGGGGGGAAGCAAAAGGGAGATGATGTCTACGCTAATTATGGGACGATAATGTGGTATAATTTCAGAGATATCATCGACCAGGTTGAACTCCCGCCCGATGAAGACCTAATTGAGGAGCTGAGTACAAGAGAATGGGTGCAATCTGGTGGTAAGATAACCATAGAGCCAAAGTCCCACTTCAAAGAACGATTCAGGAGGTCTCCGGATAGTGCGGATGCCATTATTTTATGCTTTGCTGGTGGATCGAAGAAGGTACTTGTCAGCGAAAAGACTACAGGAGTGCAGAATTTTGAGGTAGATTGGACTGGATACGAGCACTCAAACGCTGATTTTGTCGGATGCAGGCTGGTAGATGCGCTACATATCAGCGCTTTAGTCATAAAAGACTTAGAATTTTGCGGATTATGCGCTGTATACGAGTTCTACGAGGACAAATTATGGGTGTATAGCGAGGTTTATCAAGATACACCCGACCCAGAAGAGATTGCACAACTCCTCAAGTTCAAGACCAGGTACGGCATTCTAAGGGATGGACAGAATGTTAAGGTGTATGGTGGAGCCTCCATGTTTAAGAAGGATAAAAAAGCCTTATTTGACACATTAAGGAGAGAAAGACTTATAGTTATACCGCCAACTGGGTACGAGGAGTACGGGGCTATCTCTCTGGGGACGAAAATGTTCAAAAACGAGCAGATTATCGTCCATGAACGCTGTAAAAAAGCCCGAGAACAGATAAACCTGTGGAGCTTGAAGAACGGAGCACTCGAAACAGGAGGATTTGCAGAAGCACTACTTATTATTCTCTCTGAAGTAAGAAATCGCCGTAAATTACGTGCTAAAAACCCCAAAATTAAGGATTATGTGCCAGTTTACGAGAAGCGACAGGTAGAAACAAGCCACACAGAATGGATGGGACGCTAATGCCAATAAAGATTGAAGTGACAGACTCGATTCAAGTCATCGACATAGCATGCTTTAACACATCCGACAGGCTCGTAGGCAGAGCGCTATTTGTCGTACCCGAAGAGCATGAAGTCATACTGCTCTATGACATCTGCATCTATGAAGAAAAGGATAGACGAAAAGGCTACGCTCAACGTATAATTAAAAGAGCACAGGAGATGTTTGACTACATTGTCACAGGCGTAGAATCTAACGCAGGTAAAGAACTTTGTATAAAATGCGGCTTTGTCGCAAGACCAAAACTCTTTAAAAAAGCAGCGGAGGTGCTTATATGGCAGTCTGGTACAAAGAAGGAGTCTATGGAGAACTTCAAACAGAAGCAGCTCAAGGCCTCAGAAAACTAAAGAAGTACGCCTGGACAGCAGGAGAAGACATCTTTATCACTTCAGTAAGAGAAGGTACTCATTCAGCAGGCTCCCTGCACCCACTAGGGTACGCATGGGATATGAGAAAGAATATTGATGCAGTTATGGTTGACAGCATATTGGGACCAGATTTTGATGTTGTAGACGAAACAAACCATATTCATGTGGAGTACGACCCTAAATGACTGGAGTGCTATGAGAGTTACACTTAATTTCAGTGATGACATGACATGGGACATCCCCGACCATTGTGTGGATGCCCTCGTACCATTTTTTGACCTTTTACAGGAGGACTCATGCAAAAGAAATCTGACAGAAAAAAATCTGGAGCGGCGCAGCGAAAAGAGAAGCGAGATAAGGTCGCCAAAGAAGTCTCTAAACTTGGCGTCCTCGGAGAGATGAAAAGGGCTAAAAATGCCAAAAAAAATTGAAAATGCACTAAAAAAGGAAGCAAAAAGTAAAGGGCTTAAAGGAGAGAGAAAAGACGCATACGTGTATGGGACAATGAGGGCCACCGGATGGAAACCAAAAAAGGAGAAGCGTGCCTAAAGTCTGCTGTACGACTGTATGTAGTTCTAACCATTACCAGTATTTCATACCAAGCTTCATATACTCTGTTAAAAGAGCATATCCTGATTGGTATGTGAAAATATTTGTTACTGGCCCTCTGAAAATAGCAGGCTTTCTGAAAGATATGAAAGCACTGCAAATGTGCAATACTCATTGGGAGGTTATTGAGGAGTTCAAAGACTTTCCTAATAGACCTTCTATGTGCAACTCTCTTAGGTTTGTAATACCAGACAAATATCTTAGTGGGTTTGATTACGTCTATATAACAGACATTGATTTTCTCGTATTCAAGCAAGAGAAATCGCATCTCAGTTACTTTAAACGAGTAATGAGGCGGTCAAGGCAAAACCACGCTATCATGCGATCTGCTTTGAGAAGTCCGAAAAGACCAGGGATAGATGGATGGTTTAATACCTTCACCAGACTTGTAGGTGGGACGGTGTTCGTTAAGAACTCGTTCTTTAAAGACACTAAGAAAGCGAGGGATTGCTACCGAGAGATACTAAGAAAAGGCAAACACGACTCCTATGACAAGTTCACTCCAGCGTCCTACAGAGAATACGATGAAGTCATGCTCTATCGTATCCTGCGAGATTCTAATCTACCCATCCCGTCTGATAAGTACAAGTTTATTAGCGATGAAAAATTTAACAAACTGTATCGAGATATTCACTTGGGGGATTTTAAGTTTCCTAAGAGAAGAACCAAATCAAAGATCAGAATAAGGACAAAAAAAGCTAACATTCTGGCCTACAGAGAACTAGACAAAGACCCTGTATGGCAGAAGATTAAGGAGTTTTGCTGCAAGAATAAAGATATTCGGTTAATATTTAAGTATGTGGATAAAGTGTGTCTGAAATAAGGAGGAATTGTGAACAAAAGAACTAATCTAAGTGGAGTTGGTAGAGGTGGTAGAGGTGGTGCTGGAGCTTGTGGTGGTACTCGCCGGAGAGACGGCTCTGGTGGCGGAGTAGGCAATCGTGGCACAAGGCGACAACCACCAAAGAAGTCAAAGTAGCCTATTAGGTTGTGTATGTTTAAAGTCCTAATACGAGGCAGAAACTGCGCCAAATACATCAGTAAATGTCTGAATAGCCTACAGAAGCAGTCTAGGCTATGGGATGCTCTCGTTATTCTTGATGACCCAGAAGATGAGTCCTACAAGATTGCAAAGGACTTCGCTATAGTAGATCGCAGAATAACTGTTATAAAGAGGTCTCAGAGAAAGGGCCTTGCTTATAATATGTACCACGGACTACTTGAACTCAAAGACACCCTCGACGCAACAGACAAAGACATTGCTGTAATCCTCGATGCTGACGACTGGCTCAGAGAAGATGCCCTGAAAATAGTGAATAAAGCCTATGAGAAGGGCTATCTCCTCACATACGGCTCATATGTCAAAGTATCCAAAGGCAGAAGAACGAAGATAAGCAACCCCTACCCAGAATGTGACGTGAGAAGACACTCATGGAGGGCATCCCACCTAAAAAGCTTTAAATACAAGCTATTTAAGCACTTAAAGGCAGAAGACTTCAAGCACAAGGGCGATTGGCTGCCTGCTGCGTCTGATGTGGCCCTAATGCTGCCGCTGATAGAACTAGCAGGGCTGAAGAACTGCAAGCACATCCATGATACTATATATTACTGGAGAGACTCTACGCCATTTAAGACAAATGTAGAGAAGCAGAAAAAATCTGAGAAGATAATTAGAAAAAAGCAGAAAAAGAAACAATTGTCTTGACATCTATTTGTCAATTAAATATATTGATGTTATGTTGATAGTAGGGCCAGATTGTATAGAATTTGGATGGATGCTCGCAAGGTTTGTCCCTGCTGCTCGGTACAAGTCTAAGAAGCACGAAAACATCGTTGTTATCTGTAGGACTGGGCAT
>CAZNMB010000001.1:17987-41844 GCA_964574095.1 uncultured Dehalococcoidia bacterium | reverse complement strand
TCTGCATGTGAACAGTATGAAGGGTGTGTCGTTTCCTTGACTTCTTAGTTCTTTGAGCCGATTCAATTGTGCCAGATTGAGGCTTGATTCAACACCTGTGACAGGTTTAACCGCAGCCTGCTGAGGAGGTGGTGGAGCTGGAGCAACTTGTGCTTGTTGAATAACTGGTTGCTGTAGGTTAATGCCACCCTGTACACCCGTTGGTGCAGCAAAACCCGCGCTTGCCTGCGGATAGCTTTGTGTAATTGGTGGCTGCGACTGCCTATCAACCGCGCCTAATCCACTCTCTATCCCGCCACCTAATGTGCCTACCTGCCCACTTATATTATTAAGGGTATTACCAAGAGCCGTCTTACCAGCGGTTTGCATAGTATCAAAGGTTGCTTGGTTCTTTTCTGTAACGCCAGTCTTAAGGTTGTTAATGGCGTCCCCAACCAGACCTGTAGGATTAATCGTACCAGTCATACCAAGGTTTGATGTATTTGGATCTGCGGGAGGCCTTTCAACTATTTTACTCTCCTCATAAGCATTCTTTGGCTGGTCACTATAGTCACCCGGGCCTGTAGGTAGATATGAACCACCAGTTTGAAACCCAGGTATCGGAGCACCAAGAGGAGCACTTACACTCGGAGCATATTGCCGCTGAGTATTGAAAGCAGTAGGCAAATATTGCCCACCCTGTTTGAAGCCCTTGTAGCTACCACCACATCCAAAGCCCTGCATACCGCCACGCTCCATCTGCTGAAGCTGACTCTGTGGGATGACAGTCACACTCCCATCAGGGTTCTGCACCTTGCCCTCTCCCTCATGTATCATCCTCGCCCCCTGAGTGGTCTGAACCATCTCTGTAGGCATGTTAGGCTGTACTACACCATCCTCTCCAGCTCCAGTGTAAGCCATCTGGCTCGGTGTCTGCTGGGGAGCCTGCAAGCCATGCCTCATCGAGAGAGGGCCACCACCAAGGTTCATCATTCTATTGAACAGCTCGACAGGTGAAGGCGTAGCCGTCTTCTTCTGCTTATCCTTTAACCAAGGATACCGTGAACGAAATCTCTCAGCCATAATTTACTCATTTCCAAAAGATAGACCGAAAATGACAATACCTCGTGCGTTAGTCCAGCCAGGGTACACCCTGTCAACGCTTATCGGATGAATAACATTCGCAGCAAGCGTGAGTTTAATTCTTGACCTGTCTGCCCGTGGGCTACCATATAACAACACACCCACATCATTACCGTTAGAGTCATCCATTATCATAAGACCTGTAGCAAGAAAGTCGCACAGCCTCTGCTCTCTCGCAAGCCTTGATGTTACCTCTGCTTCAGTAAAACCTCTCTCCAACCACCAGTTTCTCAGAGATGAACAAGTACCATCTTGTCGTAACTCCTTGATATCAATGAACCCTTTGCCTGAAGTGTCGTGATGTAGAGCCTGCAAAAACTCATCACTAATTAGATACTGCCTCGTAACCGAACGTGTCTTCTCCATTACATCCTCCTATTCTAATACTTTAGTTTCTAATATAATTAATCTTTCTGTAATCTCATTGATTTTTCTAAGCGTCTGTTTAGATAAATCGATTAGTTTTCTAATCACCTCCGGGTCATCTGGGTTTATGTCTACTGGGATGTTTTGTGTCGAAAAATCTCTCTTACTCATATTATACCACCTTACGGCCTAACCGTCATCCACTTTCTTTATGTATATATGGCTTTCTTCTGCTAAAACTGTCCCTCCGGGACTGTAAGAATCTACCGTAACTACGTCTCCTGCAACGAATTGCCACAAAAAACATGTGTCATTAGAATATTCAAAGTCGTATTCAGAGCTAGAAGACGAAGAACTCGATGTTTCTTGACTCTGAGAAGAGCTACTAGTACTGCTTGTGCTAGAAGAACTCAATACAGACGAGCTACTACTTGAGGAGGAGCTGCTACTCGATGTGCTGGAGGTACTCGAAGAGCTTAGCACCGATGATGATGAACTACTTGAGCTTGATGATGATGACGACTCAGAGCTAGAACTAGACGTGCTTGATGAACTTAGGACAGAAGAGCTACTTGATGAACTGCTTGAGCTTGATGAGGATGACTCCTCGCTTTGTGATGAGCTACTCGTACTTGATGTAGAGCTAGAGCTTAGAACCGAAGACGAACTACTGCTTGATGACGACGATTCATTGCTGGAACTCGATGACGAAGAACTGCTCGTAGAAGATGTGCTGCTACTACTTAATATCGAGGAGCTTGAGCTTGTGCTGCTTGAACTTGTGCTACTAGTGCTTGAAAGTGACGACTCACTCTGAGATGAGCTTGAACTACTACTTAGGACAGAACTGGAACTCGACTCCGAGCTACTACTGGATGTAGAACTGCTGCTGGTAGAGGATGTCGAAGAACTACTGAGAACCGAGCTACTGCTCGACTCTGAGCTGCTTGAAGTACTTGATGTGGAGCTACTCGACGTACTGGACGTTGAACTGGTAGAACTGCTGCTAAGTACCGATGAGCTTGAGCTTTCACTGCTTGAAGAGGTGCTTGATGTAGAGCTACTGCTCGTACTGGAGGTGCTTGAGGTGCTACTGCTGCTAAGAACTGATGATGAGCTTGACTCGGAGCTGCTACTTGTACTTGAAGATGAGCTTGTACTTGAAGTAGAGCTACTACTGAGTACCGAACTTGAAGAGCTTGAACTTGAACTTGACGATGAAGTGCTACTAGTACTTGAAGAAGAACCCGCCGCAGCAGCTTCACCATACAAGTATATCTCCTTTAGCTTCATGTGCTGGTTGTTTGATCCACTAACGTTATCCGCAGTTATCCTTATGCTGTCAGAACTCTCACCTTGTCCTGACACATCACTAGAATCAACCTCATTGTCAACATCGCTTGCGTCTGCGGTCATTGAACAAGCCGGAGCAAACGAAGTGTATCCGCCGTCGTCGTACAGCATCTCAAATTCTGTTGCATCTGCTGTAGCGCAAAGACCACCAGGAACAATTGTGAAGCTCCAAAGAGTGTACGTGGCATCCAAGTCAATGTCTATATAGTCAACGGCTGCATCAATGGTATGTCCCAAGCACTGCCCACCACCGAATGTTCCAAGGTTGCTGTCAAAAAAGTTATCAGGATTTATACCGAACGCACCGTGTCCTGTGTAGCTGTCGATGTTCCCTGTTATGTCGTCATTTATATAGATGGGATAAACACGGTCTCCGTGTGATAGCCAAGACTTATCTACAGCTATCACAAGGTTGCCGTCAGACATCGAAAGTGTTTCGTTCTCACAAACGGCAGGTTCGTATTGAATCTCGCGTTCTCTGGGGCAATTTCCATGACAAGCATCATACCCCTTGCAATCATGCTGGCTGGCTTGCCCACACAGTCTGTCGGGGTCACAGTTATGGCAAGGATGCAGGACGGGGTTTTGTGAGCTATCCCACATCTTTCTTGTCTTTACTTTAAGTTCGCCTTTTCCCCCGTCTTTAAACTCAATTAGCTTAGTGCTTACTTCTGTTGCTGATAATTGAGATAGGGTAGAACTGTAAGAAAGAAACTTGTCAACCTCGGCGAGACCAGAGGCGTTCTTTACGATTATAGTACGGCGAACAAGCGCAAAAAGGATATCAAACTGTATGTCAACATTAGTAAACTGGTAGGTTATTCTATTGCCATCAACGACAATGTTTGCGCCCTCTGGGACGTCAAAAAATGCCCAAGTGTTTGCTCGTGGGTTAAAGTCTTTCCAGTACGCTCTATCTGGGTTGTAGCATACCCATACCCCCAACTCCCAATCTTCACCACTACGCCTGTTAAACCGTACAGACATAGTTCTTGCGTTCGCCTGATACTGGTAGTTAATATCCTGCGACGGGTAAATGTTTCTGTCAACGTCTATGCTTATTCGTGCCATAAATTATGCGTACATTCCCCAAGCCAATTGCTTGTCTTTAGCTATCTTTCTTACAATTGTAAGGCCCTTCCAAAAAGGCAACGTCGTACATTCACATACATCACCATACTCGTTCTTTATCTTCAAGGCAGTCTTCCATGTGTCCCATGCCAAGTTCTCCGCAAGAAAATGCGGGTTCTTCGGATAGGTGTCATGCAAAAATATCAGCCCATTATTAATAACATGTGGGAAAACACCTTCAAAGTCAGCATAGCTTGTCTCATGTTTATGCCAGCCATCTATAAAGACCATATCTAGTCCGTCCGGACAACCTTTCTTGAAGAAGTCTGAAGACTTCATATTGTGCCAAACAACGCTTGGAACATGCCCTATCCTTTTAATCACTCTCGGGTTTGGGTCAACAGCATGGGCTTCCGCCGCGTATGGAGCCACATAGTTAAACGTGTGTCCTTTGTTAACACCTATTTCAAGGTATTTTTTAGGGCGCACCTGCGCTGCTATAGCACTGAGAAAATGGTGATACGTCATCATAAAAAACTCCTATGTTTTAGGAAAAATGTTTCAGCACTTGTCAGTTTTTCATACTCCTTAGCGTAATTCATGTACCGACACGTGCCACAATTAGTCTTTGGTTTTACATATTTTCTTTTTTCCCACAAGCTTGAAAAAGACTCCTCCTCCAAACTTCCAAGACACTCCAGCCCCCTCTTAAGACAGCAGTAGTAAACTTTTGCATCTGCACCAACAACCCCAACCAAGCCCGCTATCTGGCATGGCAATGACGAATTGGCTAGGTACCTCTCCGTCGCAATGGCCTTCTTCCCTGTTATTGAAGGAAGATCCTTTCCAAGCAGAGGCTTAAATTGAACGTAGTCTACTTGTAAGCTGTCTGCAAGCTCGTTATACTTGGCAATGTTCTTCTCGTCATCCTTAGTCACAATACAACTCAGTCCGAGCGTCGTTGCTCGCTTGTTTATATTAATGATGTTGTCTATAACCTTTTCAAAGTTATCAACGCCGGTAACTTTCTTGTAGCTTTCTCGGTCCCACCCATAAAGGCTGACCCTTATAAACTTAAAAAGCCAAGGAGTAATCTTCTCCAGCGCAACCCCATTAGTCACAAGTCCAATCTCAAACCGGTCTTTAGCATCCAGAACCATGTCCTCGATTCTCGGGTGACACAGCGGCTCACCACCTCCTGTGAAAGTAATAGACTTCGTGCCTAAAGAATGCAGCTCTGACAGCAGTTGTCTGTATACTGAGTAACCAAGGTACTCTCCATTTATTGAGTTTCTATGGACACAGAAATGACAGTAGTTTTGACACCTGTTAGCAGGGTCAATCTCGCATGTTATAGGGTAGACTGTTTCGCCGTTCTTTATCCTTTCGATCTCATCAATGTACGGCAGGATCTTTCTGTTCATCGTTGCATGTCCTTGTCAAATTTCTTGTCGGTAAACCTGTAGTGCTGTAGGTGAACGACAGGATCTATGCTAATCATCCTAAACCCCAGAGCGTTCCTAAACGCTACATCGCTGGGCGTCCTTATATTATCAAGCCCTTGGTCCCGACACTTCTTAACGTAGTACCCCCTTTTGCCCACCAACACATTCCTGTTCACTACTTGCATTCCGCCATAAGCAAACGGAACGGTCTTTTTGTTCTTTACCATCCCACAGGCTTTTCTGTACACATTCTTCACCTGAAGGCAGCGCTGGTTATCAATGAGACCCTGAGTGTCATAATCTGTACACCAAACGTTTTTTGACGACACTACCTTTTCCCCCTTGAGGCTCTGTGAAAGTTGGGCAAGATGCCACTTTGAGTAGACAAGATCACAGTCTGCGAAGTACAACCAGTCACACTTAGACCTCATAACCTGTCCATTCCTGACCTTGCCGCGATATAGAACATCATCTTTACTATCAAATACAATCTCGTTGAACTGAATACGGTCCTTATAGTGAGCGATTATATCCTCAGTTCTCGGGTTACCAGTATTCTTTACATAGGCGACGTTAACCACAAACTCCGGAGCACCTCGCTGACGAGCCAACGATGATAGCTGCCACACCCATCTCCTCTGGTAATTCCAAACCAACATACAAATTTCAATAGTCACCAGGGGCCTCCCTCCTACTGTTGATATCTCTCAGAGCTTTTACTTTGCCATAGTAGCCGCCGTTATTTAATACCACAGGCGTACCTTCCTGTTTCCCAGTTATTGGAGTACCGGTTATACTGCTGTACATATCAAGAAACTTGTGTCCCCTGTCCGTCTCAACTCGCTTCCATTTCCAGTCAAGGATAAGCGACTCCTCAACGAACTTCCATATCTGCTCATCTTTTAGCCCATCGAGCCTTACAACATCCTGTGTGGGTATCGCTGATACCTTCTTCCCGTGACAGACACCAAGCTTCTTCATATTCTTAGCTCGCCATGTCCCCTCTTTGTTTGCAATCCACCACAGGAGCGTGTCGTGACTCGGGATCGGGAGCCTTTTTCTATACCTCTTAGCTACAGCCTGAACAAACTTCGTCCGATGAAGGCATACAATACTCTGAACCCTACTGTGCTTAACCTTCTTCTTTTCCATGTCAGGCTCGCGCCCTTCAAGAATATCTATCCACCACCCCGGTTTCGTGTACCCCCACCGATGAGACACGATGTCAAATTTGTAGTCGCTGTCGTCGAAGATAGGCTGCGTGTCAGTAAAGTATGTGTCCGCATCAACTTTAATAAAATGCTCTGTTTTGATGTACTCTGCCCCATATATAAAAGACGACAGCATCCTCTCACGTTGCTCCAACGCAGAATTGCGAAGCCAATGGAACATCTCCCATGAATCGAAATACTCCCCCACGAATTGTAAATCCTTGTCGCTCTCAAACCCGTCCCAGAATACAACCAGTTTGCCGTCGAGTTTCATTCTCCACGTAGGCAGAGTAGCTCTAAGTAAATTTAAATAATCCGGGGTTACCGCTGTGACTATCGTAGGCTTTGCCATGCGTCCCAATTCTTCCTAAGCTGACTGTCAGAACTTATGTGCCGCTGTACAAAATCGAGTTTCTCCACCTTTTCAAACTCTGCGTACCATCTATCTGCGTTATAGAGGTATTTTCCCTCAGAGATCCTCGCATGCTTCCTGCCGTGGAAGTGCATAATCTTTGTCATCGAAGTAACCTGCCCGAACTTGCAGCTCTCATTATATTCATGCGGGGCAATGAGGTGTGGGTACTTATGCAGTAAGGCTTGACAACACTTTTCTTCTGGAATAAATAATTCATACGCTATTTTTGCCTTCTCAAACCAGTCGGCCATGAACTTAGAGTCTCTCCTGAACGCAAACATCCCACAGTTTATGGCGTTTCCAAAGTTAACCGCCCCATCCATAGCATCTGGATACCAGTCTGAGAACTCAAGAATCCTATCCCTTATCCTGCCATCTCTTGTATCCCAATCAGCAAACTGCGCTACAACATACTCATAAAGGTGAGCCCACCGGAAAAGCCTATCAATCTTTCCCAGTATTATTGTGTCAGAATCAACGTAAATAGATAGCTCATAAGGGGTTACCTTGTGGATAAGGCACCTGTTCAGCAAACATGTATTCTTTGGAAATTGCTGTAGTTGTATCTTTATTACATCAGTCTGATACTTGTCAGCCACGTTCTTGCATTCCTCAAAGCTATCTCCGTCACAAATAATAGTTATCGGCCCAGAGTAGTACTTCCTCATAGTGTTAATCGACACCACCATCCTGACGAATGCCCCAAAGCCAGTGTTATAGTACAAAACACCTTGGTCCTTAGACGGCTTAGGGACATCCCACTTCTTATGCTTCTCTCGAAACGCCTTTCGAGCCGCATCCTTGGCCTTCTTCTTCGCCTCTGCTTTCAAGAGAGCCTTCCTTTCATACATCCCCGACGACCTCTCAGTCTTAGTGTCAGGAAAATCCTTCAGCGCCATCTTCAGCGCCAAGTCAAATGGTATACTTTCAAACGCCGTCAAACCAGAGTCCATAGTACAATTGAATACGAAGAAGTTCTCCTTTTCAAAGTAAGGTCTCAGGCTTTCACAGCGTCCATTGTTTCTTATGTAGTGTTTATTGTTACCCCTTACTGCGCCTCCTTTTTTCTCTTGGTCCCATCCGTAGGATGCCCCTTCCTTCATTCTGAAGTCACACCCTAACAGAAAAACTTTCATGAACCCAAGAGAGTAGAGGATCTTAAGCATAGAAACGAACGTAAACCTTGAGCCCCACTGTTCCTTCCCGCATTCCGGACAAATCTTCGTGAACTCAAGGTTTTCCTTCTTACAGAGGGCCTTCGTCTTTCTCATATACCCACACTCGCACCTGTCTGTGTGGTTACCCCAGTTGACAGTCTCTTCCGACAGGAATACGCTAGGGTCGAAGGCCTCATTCCTATTATAATAGACAATGTTAGAGCAGTCTCCTACTCTAAGTGATGTGCTTTCCCATATAGTGTTATCAAAGAGCGTGTGTGACGATTTTGCTTTTGGGATAAACTTCATGATTTTAGGATCTTTGTAGATGCTTATCATAAAGTTCTTAACATCATCGCCCATCACCCACAAATCGGGCCTGAAAACCTTGGGCGAGTTGTTAATCCCCATCGTTACGATCCCCGGTTGCCTTAGCTTGTCAAGGTCTACGTCCTTGATGCTTGGCCCTCCGGAGATTACGAAACAGGAGCTATTCCTGTAGTGATTTTCAAGCCTTAAAGGCTCACCGTCAGCCGTGAAAAACACGGCACCTCCTACGTATCCCAGGTTACACTTCTTTGAATGGGGACACCATTCTGAAGCACTCGTATTCTTTGGGGCTGAGTAGAGTTAATCCCATAACCTACTTTGTACCAGCCGTTTTGTAAAATGGTTATATTCTGTGGTGTTGCTACTGCATCATGTTGATAATACCCTGCGTCTACTCTGTCTTCGCCTACAAAGTCAAGGACTTGAGGGTTAGCTATGATGTTTATATCTGCGTCAACATACACTTGACAAGCCTTGCCACTATAAAATCCAATACGCTTAAACTCTTCGTGTTCATGCTTCTCAATCTCCCGAACAGTCTGTTCCATCTTAGACCATTTCGAGAGATCATGCTTCTTTTTCCAATTATAATATTCAAGTTTCATTAGTACACCGGACAGCTTGCGTTGCCATTATATTCAGTCACATCTCTGTACATCCAGTCAATAGCCCCGGCACTTAACGCACGAGGGATAACCCTTGCATCAAATATGTGGCAGGGGTCATCTGCTATTGCCATTACTGGCCCCACCGTCACATTATCTGACACTGCTGCCGTGTTATTAAGCACCGCGTTTTCATAGACTATCAAGTTACCATTGTCGTGAACGATAGTCACCAGAACCCAATCAGCATACGTCTGTTCTAATGTGAATGTTCTTACCTCTCCACCGAAGGTAATCTCAAACTCGTTATTCGTGCTCAAGTCTAAGAATACTGTGAGGTTTGGCATGCCTGCCATGGTAGCAAAGCTCCACATATCCACATCGCTACCTGACGAGCGTATCCATATTGATAGTGTGAAATCTCCCACAAATGCGCTGGTCAATATTCTCCTTGGCCCCTGTCCCGCAGCATCAAATGCTATCCCTGACCTGGCGTATCCATCCGGACCTGTCACCCGCCCAGCAGCAGTCCCTGTGACGACAGTAGCTGTAGCAGCATCCATAAAAGGTTGCAGCCTGTTCCTGCCTATCCACAACAGGGGTTCTGTTAGCTCCATGCCCTGGGTGTATTCGCGCATCCTCTTTTTCTCTGGAGCTGCGGCAGTGTCTATCTGGTAATACCATTGTTGTGCTTTAACAAGCCTCCACGGTGCTCCACGACATATTGTACCCATCTGTAAGCTCTCTGACTCAACATGTCGATCAAAGACTAACTGTCCATTATCAGGCACTTGTTTGGTTATAGCGAACTGATCAGGGGATGAATCAACCTTCACATATAAGTCAGAAGAGAAAGCGTCTCTAAACCCATCAGCCCCATAGGCTCCAGTGTTTCTTCTGTCCTTGAACCACGGCTTGTACCAAAGATGACTCTGAGCGTGCTTGAGCTTGGCAGAAGCATCGATGGGAGGAGAGTTCTCTCTCCATGTAACCTCTGACTCAAACTCTGTCCCTCCGTATCCTGCTTCATATTCATCCTGCCAGTTATCATCGTATCCTATTTCATATATCCTGAAGGTGCGAGAGTCCATGACAAGCTGCCGACGAGTCTCATACGCATCAATTATTTCATTGCAACCGACGACTGCCTCTGGATATGGCCACCCGTAGGTGCGCTCTCCGTCCACAACGTCATCATATATGCACCAGCCTATCCCTTGAGATGGGTTTTGCGGAACGGCGAACCTGAGACATCTATCTGTTTTGCTCACGTTTATCCCCTCTTCATCTCCATAGGCGTAGTCGTAAACATATACGGTATAAGTCCAAGAGATATACCAATTACCGAGATCGTCCCGTATGACACAATTGACATCATACGCCCCAGGCATTCTATAAATGTGTACAGGGCTTGCCTCTCGTGAGTATGTGCCATCTCCGAATGTCCAATAATATGATACATAGTATGTTGCCATTTCAAAAGCCAAACCTCACTGTAAGAGGAGCCTGCCCCGACGGAGGGGTGGCAATAATTCTAAAGCGTGTCACTGTTATTGTCATAGTGTATTGTGATACACCATTTATCACCAGCAATACTTGGTATATGCCAGGGAAACCAAACAAATAATAAAAAAACACAGCAGTAGTGAGATAGATAACTGTCCCGTTAGAGTCTGTTATTGTCCAAGTCCCTTCTCCAACTAACGACTCGAAGTCAACACCGAAAGGAGCATCCCCAGAAAGGCCATCACTACTTGGTGTGCCATTTGCAGTGAATGCCGAAGAAACAACCAAGTCATCTAATACCCATACATCATTAAGATAGCCGCCACCATCTTGGCCCCCAACGAGATAGACTCTCCCACCCACCTCAAGGCATCTATGCCCTCTTCGGATAGTATAATTTGCATCATAGGTTAGACTTCTCTCTGTCCAATTTGTCCCATCAACACTCATCCATGTGTCGTTTACATAGCCTGCTCCTGTGTCTCCACCGAATATCCATAACTTATTATTAAAGTTCGTAACGAAATGAAGGAGTCTCTCGGCCCAAGGGGCTGTCCCTTCGACTACATTATTTGTCCAATTAATCCCATCTCCGCTACTCCACACCGCATTTAATCTGGCCCCAGCATTACTATATCCGCCGACCAGCCAAATTCTACCATTTAGTTCTGCGCTGGCTTCTCCAATAAACGAGGTGTTCCAAATGTTCGCATTGTTTATCACTACCCATGTAACCAGATCGTTTGAACCATAAGAATTGTTGCCCCAGCCAGCTCGCGATCCTCCACACATTACAAAACGATACAGGTTGTCATTATTGCCAAAGTCTAATGCTACCATAGAGCTGTTAGCACCAAAAACCGCTGGGTCTATCTCTTGAACCCAGTTTACGCCGTCAACAGTACTCCAGACATCATCCTCGCGTCCTGGGAAGGCTCCCCCGCGATAGCCACCACACAGCCACATCCGGTTGTTATAAATTAAATATGGAAACTCATCACGAGCGACCCAAGGGGCATTGACAACTTCTTGTACCCAAGTAATGCAGTCTGCACTACTCCATACATCATCAAAAAAACCACCGTTATAGCCACCAAATAGCCAAAAACGCCCTTGAAAATGAAGGAACCCAGGGGCATATCTTGCTGGCCACGCAGCGGCAGCAGTTAGTTGCGTCCATCCTGCCATTAACTTAACCTACCCCACCAGACGTGTCCTATCACGTCATTGTATGCGCTTGCACCCAAGCTTTGAGTCTCTTTCAAGTCCTTCTTTACTCTGTCCTGTCCAGTCTGCGGGTCAACACTCATGTCTCCAAACTCTTTTATATATCCCTGTGGGGTACACTGCCTCCATGTATTATCTGTGCATCGGAGTTCGAACACCCCGTAGTCTACCTCTTGAATAGAGCCAATATCCACACAACCTATCTTCTCGTCGATAATATCTACATGCAACAGAGAATAGCTCTCGCCAAATTCAGGCAACTCTTTGATGTCTGGGATATTAGTAGGGCCTCCCCACAAAGAGCCAGAACACCAGACTAAGAACTTGTTCGGAGCTTTCACAATAGTCTGGATAGCACCCTCTACCTTGTCGAGCTTCTGCCTGTTTGGCAAATAATAGCCACTCTTGTACTTCAGGGAGGTTCCAAGCTGTGAGTAATAAATATTTGAGTCACCGCGCTGCGCACTCAACATAAAACCAGGGACTACCGTAAGGATATTAGAAAGCGGCAACGATGTCCAGAACCTGTGACCCAACAGCCCTACATGTAGCTCATTAGCCCTGTTTCTCAAGTTGTCATCAGGCTCTAAGTCCATAAATGAACGAGAAAGAGGGTCAATACTTATACCTTGAGTTTCTTTAGTAATAGAGTCATTCACTCTAAATGTCGTAGCAGTAAGGATCTCGGTTACTATTGAGTAATACCCAGTACTCCATACAATAGTTTTTCTCAGGTCAGCAGATGTTATCCTATCTGTGTTAAACACACTCTCAATTGTCACGATGTCATCTGTCTGAGATGCCCTGAGCACACGCCCACCACCAATAACCGCTGCCTGTGGAACTTTGGCTTCCTCGTAATAGACTCCTGCGGCTTCACCAGTAGTGCTTACACGAAAAGATGTCGGGCTAAGGTACGTCCCTATAATATCAATGTCACCATCCTCCCACCTCCAAGGAGTTCCCTGATCCCACTGCTCTATCTCTCCGATAAGGATAGTGACAAGTCCTGTCGAGTCTCTGGCTGCAAAGAATGCCCCCTGTGTCCGGATGTCCCGGACATAGGTAAATTTAAGCGGGGGCAGTAGCTCTCCAGTATAGCGATCAACTCTCGGCGTAACACCGTCAACACCGCTGTCTTCTGTCCTATATACAGTATAATGTGTCCAATGCTGCTCTGGCTCTGTCGGGGCTGTCCCAAGCCGAGGCATTGTGAGAACACCTAATTCAAGAGGTGCTTCCCATCTATAATTATTGTCAATTGTTGCTCCTGTGGCCTCTGTAACATTAAGAATTGCAGAAATATCAGTGTACCCGACTCCAATTCCAGCGGCACCAAAATCCATTGTGCTTCCATCTTGCTCTCCTGATGTGAAGATGAACCGTGCATTTTCCCAGTCATACACGCATGTAGAAAATGGAAAAACCTTCCTCATGCTGTCTTGAATAGCCCCTGCCACATCGTCTATCGTCTCAACATTGGCCCCACCAGGGCCAAAGTCTATAATTAAGTTCTCAGTTCTCCCATCCACGGTCATTTGAACAACACCCGCTGCGCCTCCAGTTAAGTCCCTCCAATAAGTAGGGGTTCGGTTAGCAGCAGCGGTAGACCCTGTCACAAGGCGCCCTTGGACCATTGCCGCCGGGCCTATTTTCTGTGCTGTCCACTGTATGCCATAGTCTCTCGGAGGGCTTGTATTGGGATTCAGTATACAAGTGCCGCTCTCTTGCTCTATTTTCACGTCAGCAGTAGAGCGAGTGCGCAGCCCTATGCCATTCAACCTGCTCATACTATAAGTATAGTCATAGCGGTGGGTTCTCGATGCTGTCCTCACCGTACTTTCAAGAAGAACGCCCGGAACATCAGTATTCTTTTTGAAAATTATGGGGATATCTGGCTCAAAGTCCAGTAGAAATATGCCATTAGAGTTGCCAATAACACCATACTCATCCATTTCTGACCAGTCAGAGATAGAATTTGATGGCTGATCTGATGACACACACAAAGCTTTCGTCCATGAGCTTGCGTTTAAGTTGTCAAACACATAAACATCCGTACCCCATTGGACAACGATCTTCTTCTCAGAGTAATGAAACCTAAACAAGTTTAATTTAGCATGCATCCAACACCCAGAGGTATTATCTATAGTAGCAGAGTCTCTTACTCTCACCTGAGTAGTAGAAATAAACTCCTGTATTTCATTGTGAATGTTAGGGTCACCGGGCCATACCCAGTAGTGGCTCACATCAGCCCCTGAGAAGATAGCAGACGTAGCGGTAATAATAGCACCACTTTGAGACGCAGTATACCCAGTCCTCCCAGTAAGCGCCGGAGGCTGCAAGCTACTGAATATCCTGCTACCCAGCCGAGGCTGTACCTCTGTTGGGAAAGCGTGGGCATTTCTTAAATACGCCAACGCTCCCTCTGGCAAATCGTCATGAGGGGCGTTTTTAATCATGCCCCGTGGGGCACCATCTTGGTTCCACGGGGCACTTTTTGACTTATCGAACTCTCGTGAGCTACTCATTAATCACCGACAAATGTTACGCCGACGGCGAGGTGAGCTGCTGCACCACGAGCTTGAATCCGCATATAAAAAGCATCGTTGGCACCTGAATATAATGCGAAAATATACGGATTGCCGTCATCACACAGGTCACCGTCAAGCCACTTGCCACGGGCGCCTCCGCCCTGACGGACACGGACATTTTCATAAACACGAGAAGATGTGCGACCACCAGATGCTCGGTTAAGAGAAACCGGGACAAGGTGGTTCTTCTCTTCTTCAATGTTATTCATCGAAGAGTCATAGAGCTTCACAGAAAAATCCGCTGTACCTTTGACTCTCAGAAAGATCCAACCAGCAGATGCGGGACGAATCATGTACTCTTTCTCTTCTCCATCAGCTACATTCCACTGTAGGTTTCCAACATGAAAAGCCGTGTTGCGGATGATGCCATCCTGAATAATGTCCTGACTAAGCAAGCCACTATTCTGAACACTAAGAACTTCGCTCGATGAAGTCCCCTGAATACGAGTAGGCGTTAAAGACATCTTTTACTCCTTTAAAAAGAACGTTTAATACAATAGTCACTGATTCCTTGTGCGCCACCATCAGCCTCGTTCCAAAAGTTAGGTTTCAACTCTTTCAGTATATACTGTCGAGAAGAAACCGTCTTTTCGTGGTCATTGATAGCGTCAATAAGAGCCATAGTTGCTGGCACTAAATAATCCATGTCGGTAGATCCCGGCATCTCATGCTGCACATTGTCAGAGGTAATATTAACAGGTTCTCGGTAAGCCAATTCTCTAAATATCTCAGTAGTTGCCCCAGGGTTGAGGCCTCCTACAAAGGTGAAATGAGCAGCAGTGGTGTTACGCCTGTCAAAAGAACGAATCTGCTTCACACGATAATACAACCTACCACAGAACAGATACTCTTCAAATTGATTCTGCTGATAGAAATAGTGAGTGTGATTGTTATCCAGATTATTAAAATAGTCATTAGTAACAACATAGTCATCCACCAAGAGATATTTCAAGCGCCACACATCGTCATCAAGAGTGTAATTATACACCCCATCGCGTGTGGCCCTATATGGCAAATCGCCTGTAGCATTATCGATCAGAACATTTTGCTCTGACTCATGCCGGAGCAGCATCCTGTGGGCTTCGTTCAGGAGTGATCGGCTTCCCCGACTCCCCTCCCTCTGCCACCCGTGACACTCCAACTCTATCCATGTCAGCAGTTCGCTTGTCGTTGCCATTATCTACCTTCTTTGATATTCTGCGCCGTTTTGCCCTACGTTTTACAGGAGCCTTTACTGGACCCTGCTCAACAATAGGGGCTGCGATTGGTACTTCGGGCTCTCCGCTAAGTGCATTAAGCTCTTTCTCAAGAGCCTTCTTCTGCCTGATAAGTTCATCCTTGCGACTGACTTCACTCACTATGTACTCTTTACCAACAAGCTGCTTAATTTCAGCAGCAATCTTCTCATCATACACATGAATTTCATCGATATGATTAGCAAGAAATTGCCGATTAAAGTCGTCATCAAGCACTAAGGACACAGTGTCCCCAGTCGCAGGGTCACTCTCAAACTCAAGCACTTTGCTTCCAAGCCTTGTTTTCAGCACTTTTTTCCCCGTATCAGGATCAGTAGTCTCAAACGGGATAACATCGTTTACATCATGTATCCGCACGTTTATGGCTACTCCTGTCGAGTCAAATGCTGGCACTATCCACCCATCATACCAGACTTTAATGAAGTTATAGCCCTGCCGACGGACTTGTTCTATCCGTTGAGCCTTAGCTATCTCTTCCTGGGTTGTGAGCATATCATGTACTAATTTCATTTTTTTCTCCTTATTTCTTTTCAAAAGGCGAGGGCCAAAGGCCCCCACCTTTCACATTAACCACCACCGAATTTAACCTTCGGCACGTGCTCCAATAATAAGAGCTGAACCAAAATATTCACGAGATGCTCCGGTAGTATCCGCAGGGGATGTATCATACTGAAGCTGCTGTATGCCACGAACACCAGCGTAACCTTTACCGTTACGGATGTTGTAGTCATAATCATCCTGAATAAGGTGCATTTTCTCCTGCTCGAAGTTGACAATAGCTCCGGCACCATGAAGAATCATAGCGTCGCGAGTCGTCGCACCATCGAGAGAGCGCAGGTCGTTATCAGTAGGCCACACGTACTGTGCTGCCAAACCAAACGGCTGCGAAGAACCTGACGGAACAAGAGTCGGTAAACGGTCGTCAACAACGACATATACATCAGCACCAGTGGCGCTAACATATTTGCCAAGCAGACCATACCAATTTTGAACTTCAGGCGAGTTCAACCGCTGATTAACTGCCCAGCGAGAACCCATTGAATCAATAACGGTAGGATCAGAGAAACGCTGTGCTCCGAGCATGGAGACTGTCAGCACGAATGCGTGACGTCCACCAATTTCAAGAGGAGCCATACGCCGACGATGTGCCCAGCGAATGATGTTATCTAACTCATTGCCACTCAACATCTGAGATGTAGTCTGTGAGAAAGAGCCATTGTTACCTGATGCCTGATTCATCGCAGAAACTATACGATTAGTCCAAGTAGCTTGTGTTGGGTGAAATGTCGGCTGTGTTGCGGCACCAAGAACGTATACGTTCCGGTTCCAGTTAGAAACACAAACGCCAACAGTCGAACCAGCAAGCAAGTTCCAACCGAAAGTCTCAACGAGAGCCATGTGAATCTCAAGGTCTTCTTCTGCCGCAGCATGTGGAGCCAAGTCGTTCACATGTTCTTGATACAGCCGGTATGGAGCCGCATCATGTTTGTCTTCTCCGTATCCGGGTTCATCCTGTACAACAAACCGATAGTTATTACGGTAAATCGTACCAGATTGCAGAACCGGGGCAATTTCTGTACCACGGGCAACTGCGCGTCCACGAAGAATGTTACCATTCAAGGGCATCTTCAGAGTGATACGAACATTGTTCCCACCAGCCATATCAGAACCCTTAATTTTTGTGTAAATACCGTTCGGGATAGCCATAGCTTGTCCCTTGTAGATGACGGTATCTCCACGGATGTTTGTATAAATGCTCTTTAATATCGCTTTTCTCCGCAATTCAGTCGAAAACTTAGTAATAACTGACGGCGAATGTAACGTATTAAGTAGCGTGGATTGGGTTACGGCAACAGCCATAATTACGCCTTTCTAGCAGGCCAGTGGTTTTCCCATGGGATCTCTTCGAGCCCAATGCGCTTCAGGGCTTTGTTGTATTGGTCGAACCAATGCGCATCGCCCTTCCTTCCATTAAGTTCAATGAGTTCTTCAAGGTCTGGAGTGTTGAGAATACGAGTTGCCTCATCTTCTGTTATCTCCTGTCCGATGTTATCCGGACTGCCACTGGTTTCTGGTGTTAGTGTTGTGGCGGCGAGGTCACGCTTCTCCAAAGACTTCTGCAAGTTTTGCTGTCCTTGCTTCTCTGCGTCTTGAAGCTGCTGATTTCTCTCCGCCTGTGTTATACCATATTCGTCGCGCATCCATTTGTACGCTGCTTTATGATCAGGGAAATTAACGGGTTGTCCATTGTCGGGATTAACCAACTGATGATATTGACCAGTGTAAGGATCAATCTTCATGCCCCTTGAGTGCATGTCAATATTAGCAATTAATGAATACGCCTTAATATCATCTGCGGTTGCTCCCACAGTTTCTGGTGTTATACCATTGTTTTGACAGAATCCGAAAACATCAGGTTCTCCCCTTAGATAGGAGTTAATTATCTGATTACGTTCTGCCCAGTTCTGCGCGGGTCTGCCGGTTTTCATAATAGATACCCTATTAGCGAACCTCACGACATCTTCCTCCACGCTATTTCCGTTATTACCCATAACAGACTTCGTTGTTTTTAGCTCCGGAAAGCTTTCTTGAAGCTTTCTTATGCTCAAGTCCGCCTGTTTTTCTTGTTTAGCTGCCATCTGCTGCTGACTAATTTGCTTCTGTTGGCTTAAGTATGTATTTAGCTCTCCTTTAAGACTTTCAACTTCTTTCTTCGATGCTTCACGAAAAGAGGCGAACTCCTGCCGTGTCGCATTTAAAGTGTCAGTAGACTTGGAAAGCTCATTCGCATACACCGTCAGAGCATCTTTAATGTCTTTAGCATTAACATCGCTATCATCATCCATACGTTGTAATATGGCCAATTGCGCATTCAGATCGTCCATATTTGTTTGAGCGAC
This sequence comes from uncultured Dehalococcoidia bacterium, assembly GCA_964574095.1. GTDB lineage: Bacteria > Chloroflexota > Dehalococcoidia > SZUA-161 > SZUA-161 > SZUA-161. Next base: position 23,289 of record CAZNMB010000001.1, on the reverse strand, counting down.
AGACTTCTGCTGAGTAGTCGTTTTATGACTGTCAATAGTAGCCTGAGCCTTGGTTTTGAGCTGATTAATCTCCTCTTGGAGCTTATCAACCATATCAGCCTTGGCTTTAACTGCCGCAAGTTGTTCTTCTTGCGTAACCAGCTTTTGCTCAACAGTATTGGCGTACTTTCTTGCGTGCGCAAACTGTTTGATGATCTCGCCTGGAGACGAATAACTCCGAAGCTCCTCTGGCAAGTCACTTGCCGGGATGCTACCGAAATCATAAACTTTGTCCGCTGCGGTAGTTTCAGGGGGGTCCTCAGTAACAGGGGGCTGCTCTGGGGCTGCTGCTCCAGCAACGATCTGAGCCGTCTCTATCTCTTGTTTCTTTGCATCGATTTCAGCTTGCCACACATCGATATTAACTCCGCGTGGGGCCTCATCGGGCAACTCCATGAACGCTTTTTCGCGCTCTTCTTCTGACGCGAACGTCAGTGCTTGGCTCTCTGCCATACATACTCCTTTTCGTTACGCAGTTGGACCACTTTGCGGGGGGAACCGCTAAGTGCTGCTATAATATTTATCATGGACGGAACTCCCCTCGAAATGTCTCGATAGGAGCCCCTGGTTCTGTTCCTTCTGGGGGCGGCGGTAGTTGAGTTGGCTCTGCTGCCCCTCCTCCTTGCGCAGGGCTTAGTGCTTGCGGAGCACCTCCACCTTGCTGAGGCTGCATCTGCGCCTGCATCTGCTGGATCATCTGCTGGGCCTGCCCCATCATTACCTCCGCATTCATACCACTTGCCTGCAAATTTTTTATCTCTGTCATAATGCCTATCATGTCACGCATTGTTTTCATCTGGTCAAACATCTTGAGCTTCTGCATGTCCTCCGGACTCCACTCCATAGTATTAAACATGCGGCTTGTGAGCACTCTGATCTCGTCTTTAAATAGCTCAGGATTAGCTGCGAGAATTTTAGTCATATCATAGAGCTTCATCTGCTCTGATATTCTCTCAGTAGGAGAACTCTTAGAAAGGGCGATGATAACCCTTGCTCTTGGTAAATCATCAGTAGAGTTTTCATAATACTTCTGACCCATATCATCATATACAGGAGAGTTAAACTCTATATCTTGGCCTTCATCAGTCTTAACCTGCTTGTATTGTCCCTTATAGGTGATTTGAGCCTGATTATACCACGCCTCAGCCTTATTCATAAGATGTTGCTGCCAGTTATCATAGAGGATAACTGTACCCAATTTGGTTACAGCATGGCGCATTTCAAATAACACGCCACTTTCACCCTTCTGAGCCGCACCTTCAAGCGCTGGAGTTACCGGACTAACCCTGTCAAACATATCTACTAATTGTGCAATATCATTCCAAATATCAGGAGGTACATCCCCGCGAGGGATAGCTGCCAAGACATCTCTTGGGTTACCATGAACTCCTTGAACAAAGTCAGGACGTGTCTTGTTTGCTTTTAAATTAGCTAAATCCCTCTCTCCGTTAGGGAGAGCATCAAGATTAGCAGCCACAGCACCAGAAGCAGTAGAGGCAATAATGTCATCTTTCTTGCTTTCTCTGTAATTTAACGTGCGCTGGATGTCCAGCATCTTCTCCATAATACCCTTGTTCATCCCCATCTCACGTACAGAAGTAAATGGGAAAAGCCCAATAGTACCACATTGGATGTCATGCTTGCCTTTAAATAAGACGGCACTCTGAGATAACTGCGGAACAACACTCGCAAGATAAAGAATGTTGTCTTCGTATGGGAATTCTTTAATGTCCTCCCAAGACAACCCATTCATGCTAACAAATGCTCTAACAGCCTCTTCTTCAACTCCTACCGGCAGAGCAAACCATTCTCCGTCAGGCATCTTTGCATGGAGTCTTGTGGTTTTTAATTTCTCAAGCCAGCGATTCTGAATGACCAGGTACTTATCTCCCCATTGGGGCATACCGTATTCGCGGTCTCTGAATTTTTCTAAGTCATCTGTAGTTTCGTACTTATGTCCTGAAAGATCAATTGCTTTTGCCGCAAGCACAATCTGAGGGTCGCTGGTCTCATAATACTCCATTATCTGCCGAGGGGTCATCCATGCGTGCTGAATAGCATCTCGCCAGTCCTTATAGTCATCTGTTACCCAGTAAGGATCTGGCACCACAGTACCTGGTAAACACGACTTAAACGCTATACCACCAGTAGAGCGGATACTATAATCAATTGACATCTCCTCATATCCTGCATGAATAAGCCCTCTTTCAAGGCATTTTCTCTCAGAATGTGAGTAGTTAAACTGCTCTTTATCTGCATAATACCAGTACTTTATGCCTTTTGTAAGAGAGTTCTCATCAAGATTCATTGGGAGAAAGTCGAAGTCCCACTTCTCTGAGTAAATACTGCCGGCGAGAGACTGGAGCTTCTGCTCTGCTACATTAAAACTAACAGGATGCCTACCCTGTGCAATAAGAGCATCACGCTCTCTTTTAGGCCAAGAACCACCGTTTATATCGAAAAATGCCCCAAGCGCAGCAAACATCCGATCTTGGTCATCCCTGTGTGCTGCTACCCATTTACGGTTCTTGTCATCAATATCTTTTACGATTTGAGCATTACTACCCCTAAGCCGCTTGCTCGTCTTGGTCATTATGTTCACCGGGAGGTCTTGCACATAGTTTGGCATACTATTCTCCAACTACAATTTTTGCTGTTCTCTCAACATCAATGTGATACTTATTTGGTAGTATCCTCTGTGTCACTCCACCGTGCCTGTTTATTGAAATCTCTTGCCACACGCACTTCTCTTTCGTCTCGTGGTTGAAATAACTACATCGTTGCCAAATTTTTAATGGGATTTTTCGACTTAGATCAAAGTCAATTATACTAAGAGTTTTCTCGTAATCAGAGTGCAGTTTTTTATTTAAACAGTTTATTTTTATTTTCATAATAAAAAAAGGCAGCTACGACTCTCATCATAACTGCCAAGAAATGAGCCGCATGTAGTAGATCAGCTTGCTAGCGCAAACCTACTTGTGCAGCTCATATATAATAATACTATATATTAGGAATAATTACAAGTAAAAAATTTTTTCAGGGGTTAGGCGTAAACTTTCCAAGTGCGTTTGTCGTGCCAATCCTTAACGGTAGCGACAATTTTTTTAGCACTTGCACCACCCTTTTTAGGTAAGTACCAACCGGGATACCAGAAATCGAGGCAAGCACCTGTTTTTTCAGGGACTTGCATAGCTAAACCATTGAAGTCTATGGCGGTTAATCCGGGGATATATTCTTGCGGTACGCCCTTCATAAGAGCGTCATATTCTTGATTAAACTTGTACTTAGTATCAAACTTTTTATTTGTCACCCACAGCCCTGCTTTTGTATGCCAATAGTACCCACTCCACGGGAAGAAGAACCAATGGCAAAACTTGCTGTGATCACTACGCTTACGCAAAGAGAACCATGTAAATCTACAAGTATCATCTCTTCTTGTAACTCTCATCCTTGCGTAAAACATATCTTTTTCAACTAGGTAATTGAAATAAGCCTCTTCTTGTTCTTTCTCTATTCTCTCAGAAAGTACACACATATCTATGTCGTTGTCATGTCCAATAAAGTCTCGTTCTCTGACAATACCAAGACAAAGCCCAAAACCTACAAATAAAGCATGACGAATTTCAGCTCTATCTGCGCACTCATGGATAGTGTGCAAGTCATCCATTGCCCATTTTTTGCGTTCTTCATTAAAATAGCTCATAATTTTTTCATACTCTTTACTTCTTTTGTCCAAGTACTCTTGGACTGTCCAAAATTTCTATCTTCTACAAACCAGCCAGGATACCACTCATCTAATAGAGATCCATAGGCAAATGGCACAGGGAATGTATACCCACTATGATCTCCAAATATATCATAATGCCATACTCCTAACTCATCTATTAGCCTTTCGCCCTCTGGTCCAGATTTTTTGCGCAATTTTATCGTGTCTTGATCTGGGCGCATCCAACGACGCTTAACCCCTTTCAGATAGTACTTGCTTGGTATCGACTTGCACTCACGCTTAACGTCATACGTATGATACAACATATTACCAGACGGATACCAAAAATACAAGTCTATGCTTGGTGTCCCTTTAATAGAATCAGCAGACGGCATGAAATGTGCGTTAAGCGGTTTATTCGTAACGTCGTGTAAGAAAACACTCTCAAGTTCATAATCTGTACTATTAGCCATAGAGTTAACCATCTTCTCACTATCACACTCTTCGTACAATACCCCAACATCAATGTCCTGAGTGATGCAAAACTCCCCACGATGCCTGATAAACCTGAGAAGTGTCCCGAAACAGAAGAACCACCTAAGAGGTAGTCCTGTGTCTCCATACTGATACGACATCATACCAGAAACTTTGTTAAATACCATCTGTTTAAGCTGCTCATCCATTAAGAACCTCTTTAATCGCTTGAATGTTTCTATCGTCAGTGGATGCAAAATCGTATGCTCTCTCAACGTATAGCGTTTTATATCCCAAAGAAGCCATGTGAACTAGGCATTTATGATTACCTGAACCATATAGATCAAATACCCATTTATGAGCTGAGAGTTCTTCTTGAGTAATTTCAGCAAAGTGCTCATCATTAGAAACTACAGTATAGTTACCACGTAGCAGACTCGCTGCCTCTTTTAATAATTGAACCCGATAATTAACGTCATATCGCTGTTCTTCATAATTAAGCACAGGTACAATAACATGGTCGAACACCCTGCCGAGACGTCCTAATGTAATAATATGGCCAGTGTTAGGCCTGTCAAATCTACCACTGAATAGTATCGTACTCATAAATAGCCTTTCATAACTAATCGTTCAATAAGATTCGTTTCACTCACTTATTAACTCCTCGTTATAAATTCTTTTCCACTCTGCATTTTTCTATTAACCCCCTTAGATACTTAGCTGCTGGTTTGAGAGAGAGATTCTTTTTGTAGTAGTCTACCGCTGGCATCATAAACATGTACTCTTCGGCTTCGTCCCAGAAGTCCTCCTTCGTTGGCGGGAGACACATCTTCCCAACACCAGGGAAGTACTTTTCTTGCCAGAACTGTACTGAGTTGATTATCGTCATAGGAAGGCCACAAGCCATAAACTCAGATATTACCCGAGGACAGCTATCGTCCTCCGTATACGGGACTATTCCAGACTTGCACTGACTCATATACTTAGGCATCTTCTCCCGTGGGACGTGCTTTATCTTGAAGTTTTTCGGCGCACCTTTAATTTCCATACCAAGCTGCAAAACTTTAAGATTCTTTGGGCACG
>CAZNMB010000001.1:15884-17977 GCA_964574095.1 uncultured Dehalococcoidia bacterium | reverse complement strand
CTTCCAAACCCACTGCACACGTTTGCGCTCATCTTTAGGGTTCGCCGCAACGAAACAAACGTCGTATTTCTTCTCCACGTCTCTTGGATAAAAAAGGTTATCAGCGGCGGGCTTGATAAACATTTCAACATTGGCTTTAGGATACTTCTTTTTAACCGCGTGAACCTGCTCAGGAGAGTCCACCAGAATGAGGTCATACATATTATTTTTCGGTATAAACCGTTTGCCTGCACCATAATATACCCTTACACATTTAGAAAGTTTATTAACCACACTATCGTACTCGGAGAAACCACCGCGACAAATGACAGTATCAGGTATAAAATCACAGAACCCATCCCTATTATGAAAAGGCACATTGATCTTAGCATTCTTAAGGTCTTTTGTCCATCTTTCATAAAAGCTCCAATCGTATTCGTGAAGTCTATACCCGCCCCAATACCAAACCATGCCCCTGTCACCCTCCCCACACATGGCTTTAGCTAACTGAGTATAGACATCCGTAACTTCAGAAAGGGTCCTAACTTTTTGCGTTCTAACATCAACTTTGCCACGTAGCAAGAGGAGATTCATTTCTTAACCCATAACTGGTGGATGTGTTTTTCGTGTCTTAGACCTTGGCCATATATCTTTTTAAAGCCTGCATCAGACAACCTGTCAACAATCCGTTCTCTTTTTATAGCATATTCTTTGTCACAGAACAATTCTTTACTCTTGTGCATCGTAATAAGAATCATCTCTGTAATGTCAATAAACTCTGTCTCCCCATCGAATATCTTATACTCTGCGCCATAACAGTCAAACCTGATAAACCCGATGGTTTCTATCCTAAGTCCAGATACTATCCTGTCGAGAGGCAAGCAATTGAGCCTATCGCACCCAGCAGGAACTCCCTTGTGCTTTACAACTGTTTTGTAAAAGCAATTGTTTCTTGAATACTCTCTCTTCCCATCTGCCATAGAGTAGAACTTTATTTCTTCTGCCGCAGAGGATACTCCCATATTGAGGCAACGGACCGACTTCGGTACGCGCGTTTTTAACTTCTGAAAGTTATCCAGCCCAGGCTCTATTGCTATTATCTTAGCGCATTTGTTGGCTTTAAGCATAGCAAGAACGCCATCTCCAATATGCGCACCGACTTCAACTACACTCGGAGCATCCATATCCTTAAGTAGCTTTAACGCCTTTTCAAACTCAGGTACTATAGACATTTAACACCCCTTTACCATACGTCAGCAAATTCTTTATGGAGGGTTACACGCCCTCTTAGTTCTGCAACAAGAGCACGATGGTCTTTCTTGTCAAGTCCTACTCTTTTGCAGTGCCACTCCATGTATAAATCATTTATCCAGTCAATGGAGCCATCAGTAAGCATGTGGCGTAAAACCTCGTACTCCGCCCCCTCTATATCCATTTTACATATTATGTAGTCATCCTTGTCAAAGGTTTCTTTTACCCATGCGCCAAAATCTATGCACATTACATTTACAGGGTGTTCTTTGTCGATATTGCCAATTTTATGTTTGAATAGAGTACATCCCTCTGACGACTTATCATTGTTATAGACATAGAATTTCTTTGTACAATCGTTAGTCCACACAGCTCTGTTGTGAAGCGTAGCTTTTTTTGGCACAGCTACTTTCGTGAACGGGTTAGGTTCAAACATGTGTATCTCATAGTTCTTCTTCTTTTTGAGAAAGAGCTTGGTAGATTCTCCAAAATGAGCGCCGCAATCAATGAATATTTTTTTCACTTATAACCCTTCTAAAAACCTGAGCTAGAACAGCCGACCCCTGTTCAGGGCGCCAATTGTCCCAAGCATATTCAAACAAATCGTCACTTATTCTCTTGCGTACCTTATACGGTTCAAGCATCTTTAGAGCCTTCGTTACGTCCTTTACGTCTCTAACAAGAAGCTCTGGATGCCCACACGCTACAAAGGCCTTTTTAATCTCTTTACTTGGATTAGCCAAGACTGGTATCCCAAGTGCCATAGCAACCATTGTACGTCCAGGATCTTTATACTTAGCCCTGAAGTTCCTTGCATGAATGATAAGAACTACATCGTAGTTTGATATCTTTTTCTTGAAGTT
>CAZNMB010000001.1:0-15874 GCA_964574095.1 uncultured Dehalococcoidia bacterium | reverse complement strand
CACTCGATATATTTACCGGGAGTTTTTTTTATCACTCTATCACATATATATGCCTTCTTCAAATTAATGGCACGATAGAACGGAGCAATTGCCTCTATGTTGGCATGTCTCCCGTATGTGATTATTTTAGACATCTTTTTACTGATATTTACGCGCTCTCTGCGTAGTATCTTATAATCAAATCCGTCTGGCACATGGTACACAGGAGTATCCGTATGCTTCTCTGCAACTTTCTTCAGGCTTTTAGATATCATAGTTACAGCATCAGCAGCATCCATTATCTTTGTATGCTCTGGGTTCCACGGTTCACAGAAGTCATCTCTTTCATACACCACTGGGATACCACGGTTTTTACAGTCTTTTACGGCAGCCCAGACCTCATCACCCTCTATCTTTTGGATATATAACACGTCTCCTTCAGCGCCTGGATAGTAGCGCTCATAAGTCCATCCTGTAGGGAGATTGTCTAACATATAGAAATAACGAGTCCTTGTAGAACACAATGTTATGTTTTTTACATGAATGCCTAATACTTTCACACTAAACTCCTGAATATTTTAGACAGTTTCATTGATGCTGCTCCGGGGATATGCGGAGAAAAATCGTACTGTCCATAGCTTTTGATTACGTCAATTCTATTGCTTGTATCCATTAACTTGTGAACTATGCCACCTACATCACCAGCACTCTTTGCTATTAACCATTCTAAGCCTATCTTTTTGTACACATCTCTGAATGCCGTTGTATTTGATACGATTGTCGGCAGCCCTATATACATACACACAAGCAACTTCAAGTTAGACTTTCTGTCATCTCCATGAATAAGAATACATATTTCAGACTCACATAAGTCACGGATAAACGTGTTATAACTCCACTTGACAAACTTGCCTGCTCCATCAATATTCTTAGAATTAATGTGACGACACGTTACAGGCGAGTGTTTCATGTATTTAACAGCATTAACTGACCCAGAGTTGTTACCAAACGTAACCATAGATTTCACCGGCCATCTCACATCCATAGGCTTTAATTGTTCAAAATAGTCAAGAGTTTCAGGTATAACGGTATACCCTACTCCAGCCGCCTTCTTGATCTGTTCACCTCTTGGGATAGTATCGCATGTAACCACATCAGCGAGTTTTAGCATAGCAACACGGTCTTTCCCTGGCTTGCTGTATGGGTTATCATCACAGTCATACACTATAGGGACACCGAGCTTCTTGGCTTTCTTTGCAATCTTTATTGTTTTCTCATCAGCTTTCTTTTGTATATAGATCAAATCACCAAAACTGCCATTGTGAGGCTCCCACGAGATGTCTTCTGGTAGGTTCTCAAGATATGAGTAATAGTGTATCCTTGTAGATACAGAGTTTCTGTCCTCTCTTGATATAGCAGTTATCTTCATTTGCCCATCAGTTTCTTTTTATTTATGTACTTATCTCTCTTCTTCGAGTCTCCAGAGTACTCTTTCTTCCAATTAGAGTATCTCCAAGACAGGTACTCTTCAATAGGCCCTGGGGCCAGATACAGCATGCCGTTAAGCGATACATACGCAGGAGTTTCAAAGAACCTGCACGGCACCTTTCTATTCTTTAACCACCGATATTTACCTTTTTTCACATATCCCTCAAGAGATACTAACTCTCCTTGCTTGAAAACGTCAAGCCTTGTATTCCCTTTAGAAGCCCTTACAGCGTAGCCTTTATCAAGGAAGTATTTTTTTAGATCTTCACACGCTTCTTTCATATCTTCTGCATAGCACATAAAGTCTATGTCTTGGTTGTGTGGAAGTAACTTTCCGTCACGGAAAATACATACAAGTTCTCCTCCACCGAGCCAATGCAGAAACCCTACCTTATCCAAGTACATACTAACGTTTTCCATCATACATGCCTGCACGAACGTATCCCTCGGTGGCAATAGAGGTGGATCTATCTTTCTCCACTCTTTTTCAGGCATACTTGTGTAATCTTTATTGGCAAGCACTATTTAACACCTCGTAATATTTTTTAGCTATATTTTTAATGTCAAGATCTGGGCGGTATATGTTGTATTTAGTACTCAACACCGTGTCCAGGGCACATATAACCTCATCACGATTAATTGGAGGGATTATATTGCTTTTAAGTTTATCAACCGTTATCTCATCTTGTTTAATAACATAACCATCTGTTTTGACAAGTTCCTCTGACCCGTGACCACCAAAGCAAATAACTGGGACTCCGGTAGTTAATGCTTCTACGATGGTGTTTTCACACCATCCAAAGTAAGAGCCGGTAAGCAATACGGATGCATCACGAAGCATCTTTTTTAGTTCAGAGTTATCAACGAATCCAAGCAACTTTATCCGTTTTGATGTACGCCTCAGATTAGCACAGTGTCCAGCAACATAGAATGTTATATCGCTATTAAGACTGACATAATCTGCCGCTATTGATAGCAACTCAGGGATTCTTTTCTCAGGAGTACGGTTATAAATATACTGAGACGCGATAAAAACAGCATTCCCAGAAGAGTCGCTTTTAGAAAGGTCAGCCCCATTATATATGATACTATAGGGCTTTTCTATCCCAAAATACTCAGATAAAATCTTCATAGAAAACTCAGACTGGTAGATAACCATATCACTATTATTGATACTGGCAAGCACTTTTTTTCTTTTATCTACCTGCTTATTCGTGTCATAGAATAATATCCCATCAAGCCTGAGGACTTTAGGTAGTTTTGTCTGTGTCTTCCATGTACTAAATCCAAGGGCAACATCGCATCCTGACCAACTAAAGCTGCACTCCGCACCAAGATCCTCAAGTGCATTAATAAGCCTCCCGGCAAAGTTACCGCGCCCAGTCCCGTCAGGTATGAAGTCTATAAATATCCGGATCAATTGTCGCTAATCCTCTTTGTAATACCAAGCATGTCCCAGATGTCTTTGTCAAAGCAGATATCATACACCTTTTCTTTATTGGCTTTCGCAAATCAATAACTTTGGAGCCGTAATTTCCCTTCCAGTCAATAGACGTATGTTTTACGCCAAGAGAGCTAAAATGCTCCTTACCAGTCTTATATTTAGACACATCTTTGTGCATTGTCTGACAACCCATCTCACACATTTTAAGACCATTGTATGACATTTCTATCTTCTGAAGAGCAAACTCAATGCCTTCTATCGCTATTTTAGGGATTCCCACAGACAGCTCCAAACGCCTCCATATATTTTTTTGCCACGTTCTGTATGTACAAGTCTTCTATCTTAGCCGCACAAAGCTCCTTAACCGCTTCACACCTTGCATTATATATCACGTCTAATCCTGCAACCCTAGCTTCAATAACCGCATTAGGACACCAATCCAGAGTAGCAAGGTAAACCATTTTATTGCACATTTTTATATAGCTGTTGAGTGTAGGCGTGTCCAGGTGCCCGAGTAGACGGAGGTTTTTGGTAGGAGCTGCCTTACACTCGCCAGCTAGTAAGAATGTCGTTTCAGGATGGTCTTTTGCATAGTCTATGTGTGCCTGTAGGTTCTTATATTTTCTCTTACCCCAATGAGCAAACATAATATTGTAGTTTCCATAGCATTCTTCTGCTGGCTTTATGTCAAACTCTTTAGGATCTACTCCATTGTAGATTACTCTTGTTTTATTAGGAATAACTACGAGATTTTTAATAACATAGTCTCTGGCAAATTTTGACTGAAATATAACCAGATCTGCTGATTTTATACATTTTCTGAAATACTCGTTCTTCCATAGTTTGTCCTTTTCTACCGCTATGCCATCAACCCGTAGGACTCGCTTTATCTTACCGCTTGCCTTCCTCCACTTAGAAATACCAAGTGCTACGTCCGCGTATTTTTCTTTAGATACAACCTGTACCCCGATCTTCTCAAGGTTGGGTATAAGACGTCTAAGAAACTTAGACTTACCAGACCTGTTTAATTCATAATCAATAAATAGTCTCATAGCCAAGCAATGTTAATGTGCGCTGAAATATCTTGCATATCTCTGCAATTTGCTCTTCTGATAGCATTTCTCTGGCATATCCTGATGTGCCGCGATTCATAAACGCCATACCTTTTTTATAGCCTTTGTGCTTTGGGTTGAAAAATGTGTTGGATATCGTTTTTTTTCCTTTTGCTGCGGCCTTTATCTCCATCTTTTTCATTGTCTCAAACTTTGTTGCATCTACTGCATAATCAATATTTTCAACCGCTCCAAGATACCTTGCTATCCTTGTGATATGTTTCTTAGGATCAGATATAAGTTCTTCATACTTTACCGCGACGATATCTTTCTCTCCAAGCCAGTTTTCAACATGTGTATCCCATGACCCATAATCTCTTATTACATTACCCCTGTTTTCGATGAACCTGTCAACGAAGTCGTTTTTTATCTTGCCAGAAGGTAACGCCTCGTAATTCATGCCAGAAGCACATATATCTACAGGATGTCTTACTATGTATACCTTCTTGCCAGAAGGAGGAGAATTAAATAAAACCTTATATATGCCATCAATTTGAGGCATTTCAGTCATATTGGGGATCAATTTGACGACTTTCTTCAATTTATTCGTCCGATACAACAGTGCGGCTACGATAAACTTAAGCCATGTTGTCCCTGATTTTGGATAACCGGCAACCCAGATCATACATAATCCTTTACAAGAGTAACAACTTTGTCTATATCTTCATCAGTCATTGCAGGATGAATTGGCAAATTAAGCCCGTGGTTATTTATAGATTCACAATGAGGCAGCTCTGCCGTCACTTGGTTGTAAATCGGATTCATGTGTAACGGGTGAAACCGAAGGGTCGTATACACACCATTATCGAACAAATACCTAGCTAAACTATCACGCCTATCAGTAGTGATACAATATGTAAAATACGAATGTGTGCAATCGTCAGGTGCTTCAGGTGGTCTTATAACTTTGCCATCAAACTCTTTCTGATATATGTCCCAGATAGACTTTCTACGCCCTTGAAGTTCATGCTTTCTTTCAAGCTGCGCAAGGCCAATAGATGCGGATATGTTGCTTGGGAGCATTTTAATGAAGTGGTCTTGAATGTCATACTCCCACCATCTCCCTTTGTTGCTCTTCATTGCAGCTTCAAATCCTGACTTGCCAATACCACAATAGCGCATAATCTTGGCCCTGCGGTATAAGCTCTCATCCTTACAGGTTATCCCTCCACCATCAGGAGTTACAAGATTCTTTATTGAGTCAAAACTATAACACCCTATCGCACCAATGCCACCACATGGCTTTCCTTTGTACGATGAGTATACTGCATGTGCAGCATCTTCTATAATAGGATATCCAAGGTCGAGAATCGGCTCCATATCAGCAGGAAGACCAGCATAATGAACAATCATAATAGCCTTGGTTCTGGGTGTTATCTTCTCTTTTATAGTCTCTCTTGTAGCATTCATAGTCAATGGGTCAACGTCACAAAACACTGGCTTACATCCAGCAAGTATTGCTGCCTGTGCGCAAGATACCCATGTTAAGGATGGCATTATTATCTCTGCATTATAGTCTATCCTTAATAGCCTAATAGCCATGTATAGTGCATTTGAACAGTTATCCACCATGAGAAAGTTATCAAGTCCTCTATCTGCCTTGAAGCTATCCTCAAAGTCTGTAACCTTTTTACCAAACCCCAACCAACGGCTACGCATACACTCAGTCACGCTCGCTATTTCTTTTTCAGATATACTCGCTCCAAATACAGATATCATATTATGTCCTTACTTGTGTCAGGTTTCTTGAGTGCATTCTTTTACTTGGCATATAAGTAGCTTTTTTTTAGACGTTTTTTTAGATTCTTTTCGTAATTAGGATTCTCTTTAAAAAACTCCGGCTGATAATGCTTGGCGTATTCAAGGAGCTTCTTATCCATACGTTTGCCCATTTTCTCTGCCTCTCTAAGTTTTCTGCGTATAACAATGTCGTGTTCAGAGACACCTTGGTGAAGGTCATTTATTTCTCTAAGAACCTCACATATAGTCCTAAGATGACTAGATGTCCTCATTGTCATTTTTTTCTCAACAGTGGATATTTTTTAGTCATATCAACACCGTCCTCTTTGAGACACCTCAACGCAGAATCACGCAGATATGCCGCGGCAGACCCATACTCAGGATGCTTAATATCCTGATAGCCCATAGAAGCATCTTGAGCCGCATCAATAATCTCTCGCTCAATGCGAATTAAAAATCTTGTTTTCTCCATAATTACAAAATAACCTCTTTACTTCTGGTTGTCAAGACAAACTTTTAAGTTTTTTCTTATATTCTTTTCTCATCATACGCCGCCGTTATGGTGAAAGCTAGAGGCAGCCATTTCAAACTCATCTATAATGCGTTTTGCCTCTTCAGGGCTTCTTGCCACTTGCCAAGCATAGTCCCGAGCGTTGGCCTTTTGCTTCCCATGTAGACTACCTTGTTTACTTTTTAACTCCAAGTTTAGGCATAGGCAGTACTTGTCTGATATTGGTATCATACAAATATTGTCTGGTTGCCCTGCAAAGACCGCGTTAAATGCAGCCCTTGCCCATAGCGGCGCAAACCCGTTAAGCCAACGGAAAAAGCCGTCTGGGATACGTAGCGATTTAATGCGGCGTAGCACAAGATAGTCGTCGACAAATGACTGTAGATCCGCTTCTTTTCCACACGCATTGCTGTCTATTTCTTCCGACAGCCATTTTTTCTTAGGGAACTTGGCCAATGAACATGACTTCCTTTCCGTCTGGGATAATACCTTCGCGCTTAGACTTGCAGAACTCCTTCTCTATGATGCTCGTTTCATCAATAAGTGCTCGGAACGAGTCTTTATCCGGGAAATGACATAGATGCTCACCACCCTTTCTTGCCTTAAACTGCTTCTTCGTTTCAAGGGGGAAGGTGAGAAACAGCGTCCCTTGTGGCCTGAGAAGAACTTCGCACACTCGGAGAAATCTCAGCGGGTCATTGACGTGTTCTATGCAATGCCTGCTGAAAATAGCGTCAACCTCAATGGTCGTAGACAAATACAGGATGTTGTCACAGACTACGTTTCGCCCTCTATCCCTAGCATACGCTACATATTCAGGGATTAGCTCTATCCCTATGGCGTTGTACTTATTATTACAGAGGAGTTCTACTGCGTAGCCATCCCTTGAGCCTATATCGAGTACACTGCATGGATTCGTTATAGACATAAAAGCATCTACCGTTGACGCAATATGCTTGTGGTATTTCTCTTTCTTAGATAGGTCTTTAACAGGCATGTCTCTATTGTCTCCGTATTTCATCTTACTCCCGTTACGATGCACTGCTGCCAGTCGGTTATGATGTCACCCTTTATCAGGCGCATGTTATAGGCTTTTTTGACGTACTCCGGTGCATTAAGGTGCATGTTGAATATTGCTTGCTGAGTTGCTTTGTCAAGTCCTGAGTTGCCAAGCCAGTTTGTAATACTCATATCCTTCTGGATGATTATACGAAAGCTGACATCGTGTAAGTGCTCAATCAGCGCTATAAGCCGATCTACAGTATAAACTCGCCTACCTGGCTCTTTCAGCTCGAAGATCCTCTTATAAAATGAAAGACAACCTTGTGGTGGGATACCTTCAGCAATAACGACCCTACCGCCAGGATTGAGCATATATACACAATGGTCTACGGTGGTAGTATCTGATGAGGTGTGGTGAAGCACCATTCTTGCTGTAATCAAGTCGTATGTAGCATCCTCTTCTCTGGGAAGTTCGATGTTTGATTTTATGACAGTTATCTTAGGATTGTCTCTGTCTATCAATTTGAGCATTTCGTCATCGTTGTCTACCGCATCCACAGAATAAACGTACTGCGCTAATTGGTGTGCGACAACTCCGGTCCCAGTGCCTATGTCACACGCCCGGTCTGAGGAGCGCGGCTGACACACCTCAATGAATTCATCCAGATACTGTGGCACCCATGCTAATTTTGAATAGAGTGCTGCTCGGGTTTTACCATCAAAGGTTCTCATAGAAAGTCCGTGTTCTCCTTAGTTATGCCTTCTCTTTGAAGCTGTTTTATGCGCTTTTTGAATGTCTTCTTGATTTCAGCGTTGTATTTAGGCGTCGTCCTACGTACTTTGTGCATGGCTTCATCGTGTTTACGGTACAGAGCTACAGGCTTTTTGAGCCGCTTATATTGTATGAGGGGCGGTAATGGGCTCTCTGGATGTATACCAAGACGGTAAACATACTCTTTGTCTGCCATTGACCTAAGACCTTCATAGTATAGCCCATGTTCTTTGTATACAGATTTACGGTATAGTTTGCCTTGAGCGTGGAGGTGAGTCTTATTATTATAACCACGGATATCATCTCCTCCATACCACCTCATCCCAAGACCACAGACTAAACTTAATGATGGGTTCTTTTCAAACTCATTCATTCTAAGCTCTATACTGTTGGATGTGAGCTTGTCATCAGCATCTATCATGCAGATGAAATTGCCCTTTGCAGCACGGATACCGGTATTTTTGGCGGCTGCATAGCCTTTGTTCTCATAGTGAAATATTACGTTTATAACACTTGATGTGTACAGCGTGTTTGGTGAGAAAGTCTTTGTACCCTTCATTGGCATATCAGACCCATCATCCACAACAATAACCTCAATATTTTTATATGTCTGGTTAAGACACGACTCAACACACTCGTCTATGTACTTAAGATAGTTGTAATGAGTTATTACTATGCTTACTAACTTATCCATAAGCCGTCAATACCTTTCAACTTCTTCTCGAACTTACCTTTATATTCAGTATTGGCATACTTATCAACGACTGGCTGACAATACAGATGGTCATAGCCAAGAACATAAGCAGCACTACAACGACCTGCGCCGTTCCATATCTCTTCTCCTTTTATCCAGTCCCATGTTCTATTGAATCTCGAACACCAAAATGGCTCCGGAAGTACCTTAATTGGGTCTCCTTTAGAGCGCTTCTTGTTCCAGCCCTCCTTGGCCATAAGGTTAAATATCCTGTACCTGCCTTCTTTTATGTGCTTCCAGATGCGTTTGTCTGTCCATTTATCAAGATACTTGTGCCTGTACTGTCTATCCTTGAAGTACCGAGACTCCTTTATCCGCTCTTTATCAAAGCCATAGTTCTTGAATATCTTCATAAGCTCCACATGGGGGCTGTTTGGTAGGCTCATATCCCTGTTCCACAATCGCGGTGGCGTTATGACAGGTATGTATCTAATATGCAAATCAGCCAGCCTGAATTTCTTTAGCTTGCCTACTTCTATTACTTCATCAGACATTTAAAGTACTCCATATATTGCTTTGCTATGTAGTTTATGTGCAGATATGGTACAGTAACCCTGCCAATATTGACAGCGAACTTCATTGCATCGGAGAGGGACACAATGTCTATTTTAGGAGGCTTCTGCAAATTAACAGGGTGGAAGCCATAAGTCCTATCAATATCAAGAACCAAGCCATTGTCTCCAACCAATTCACTTGTGCCACCTTGGTTACTACATACGACAGGACATCCTGCGCATAGGGACTCAACCACTGCATTAGGAGCAGCGTCCAAATATGTAATATTTATGAAGAAATTGCATAGTTTTAATAACCTACCTATAATTTTGTCGTTTACTGTGCCAAAGAACATGATGTTCGGATAGTTCTCATATCGCTTAATTAAGTCAGTTTCTCCATTAACTATGAGACAACTGTCCTGAATGTTAGCTGATATGAATGCTTTAATTATATACTTTAAGCGTTTCTGTGGCAACCATTTACGTGTCGAAGCAAGGATGTTTATACTATAATGTGAGGAGTACGGTTGTAATCCATCGTAGAACTCAGGGTCTGCACCGTTGAAGATTATCCGATTCTCTCGATTTTTACCTATGAACTTCTCGCAGACCTTCTTAGAATACTCACTCTGATAGATGACAGCATCGCACTTCTTAACTGACTGCCACTTTACATCATTGAGCTTCTTGTAGTTCTGAGACGAGTCCACATGCGCTGGCCCCAACCGGATCACAGACTTCTTGCACTTCTCCGGATGGTAGCGCCACTTGCCAAACTGTAGGTCTATATCACAAGGAGACATGTCAGAGACTATCTCAGCTCCGATATAGCGCATGGCTTTGATGAGACGCAGGGCAAAACGTCCCTTACCTGTGACAGGAGTAGCCTTTTCTATTAGACGTATTTTCATTGACCCATTACCTATGTTGGTGGATAAAGATATCGTTACAACATTCTTTAAATTTATCCCAGTGAACAGCATAGAATGATGCTTGTCCTACCTGCTCATTGCCAGTATGGCGGACTATAGCATGGCCATCTTCTATGTAGCTAATAACATCCTTAGTCTCTGCTACAGCAAACTCCAATAACTCGTCATTTTTTGTGAAATAGCCCTGTAGAGTCAGTTTTGGATATAGGTAATTGTTTTCTATAGCGTGCCGTCTCTTTTCGTACTCCGTTCTTGTCCCGCTATCTCTGTCTTTTCTAACAGTAAAAGTTCTCCAACTTTTAGTAGATGTTTGTAACCTTGACCCTATGCCATACATACCTATCTTATCGATACACCAAATATCTATACCAGCAAAAATGTCTAACTTCTCAGCCAACCTGTTGTCTGTCATTTCTTCTATAGATACTAACTCAGCTTTAACAACATCTGACAGTATAGGTTTTATATACTTATTAAAACGATATACTGTCTTACTGAGAGACTGTCCGAAGTTATCCATACACACACCCTCTACTTTGCGCTATACTTAGATTCTCCTCTGAAATATCACACCCAGTTGCGTTGCGCTTCATTTTAGCAGCAGCAAGAAGAAACGTCCCGGTGCAACAGAATGGATCAATTATAGAATCGCCTTCTTTAGTTGTATGCGTTATTAGTCTCTCTGCAAGCTCAATAGGTTTCTGCCATGCGTGATATCTATCACCTAACCTACCATCAGGAGCGTTAAAAGACTGCACAGCCCATTGCTCATTAGTTACTTCGATGTTTAGATTAGGAGCATTCTCTCCCTTATAGAACAGGATAGCTTGATAGTTCTGCTTATATAATCCTTTTGGGTTCTGCCCTAGAGTGTTCTTATACTCCCAGATTAGGACTTGATGTGGTAGCCACACATTAAGGTATGCCTTAAGCTCTTTTGGATAAGCACCAATAAATATAAAAGCACTCCCGGTACTCTTAACATTACTGAGAGCCAATGGTAACCACTCAGCAGCAAACTTATCAATATCATCAATATCTGTAGAGTAAGGTGGATCTGTCAATAGTAAATCAGCAGGTTCAGCAGTATTCAAGAAGTCAATAGCGTCCATGTGCCTTATTATAGGCTTGATACTCAGTGATGCCTTTATATTATTCTCTATCTCCTTTGACCTTTGCTCTAGGGCATTCTTTTTTTCTCGCTCTTTTACTTTGCGCAAGACTTCTGTTCTAGTTGGTAAATCATCATTCTCTATTGCTTCTGCTTTCACCTCTTCGATAATATCTTTATTGTCTGAAAGAGATTCAAACCTACTAACCTGCATTTTACCAAAACCAAGATCTTTTATTTTGTCTTTTTTCAAAGTAACAGCGGTGTTACTTTGAAACTCCTCACTTCTTCTGTCGCCACCAGTCTCTTTCGGTATCTCTTTCAGCAAGTCACCCAATCTTGCTTCTGCATCGAGCAACGCACTAGCTAAGCCCTGAGCTTCTTCTTTTTTCTGTGTTCTAACATCATTTGCAAGGTCAAGCTTGTCTATTGCTCTGATTTCTGCTCTCACTGAAATAAGCTTCTCTCTACCTATGAGGACAAACTTAGATAAATCCTCAATATTTGCTGGTAATTGTATGCCTTTTTTTACTATGCTATTCACTATTTGTTATCTCCTTCATTGGCCTGTATCCACAATAAACCACCGGTTCTTCTTCACGTCAAAAATGGCATCGCCTAATTTTGGTGGCTTGTCTTCATCGTATGGCCAATTACCACATATTCCGATGTTTGCACTCCTGAGTGCCATTTCTGCCTTATTACAGAATTTTATATAACCACGTGGAGAGTGGTCTGGGTGGTTGTGTTTTGTCCAGTCATAAGGTTTTCCTGCTGCATATGCCTCCCAATTCGCCTCATGGTAGAATACGTGATCTACTTTAATCCCGTAGGCGTGACAGTCTACATGGCGAACAAGTTCTTTCCGCTTGCCGTAGTATTTGAAATCCAGTTTAACCTCAACAATTTTATGTGGGCGACAAGCTATACCCATCTTGTACAACGTTTTATGGCGCTTAAATTGTTTTTTTACAGTTCTAAGCCTCAAAGCTTTGCCGTGCTTCATAGAATAAAAGACCTTAATCCCTGTGCCGATCTTATTCCTGAAATATATTGAAGTCATACCACGACATACCAGATCTTTTCCGTTTAAACGCATACTGCGAGTGCCCTTAATGAGGCCATCAGCATTTGAGTTTCTATGGCACCCATCCTCAGGCGCCTTAACACGATCTCTCATTATCTCCCTAAGTATACCAGTAACCTCAAACATATTAATCCTTAAAGTTTAAGTGAGCATATTCTCCATGGTATTTTTTTGCGGCTTCATCGTAGGCCTTTGCTGCTGATACCGCATCATAGTACGCACCAAGGTTGTGCTTTTTCCCATTAGATATAATCCATGCGCTATATTTTCTACCTGTTTTCTGATAAGTGTGTAGATGCACGCCTCTATATCAATTCTTATTCTTTGGTAGTGTCCTGGAGTTAAGCCTGTTACCCTGTCTTGTTGTAAACCTAAGGTTGCGCTTCCTGTTGTCTAACGGGTTTCTGTTTATATGATCCACCATCACTGGAGAATCCCTCCACGACCCAAGGCGCATAATCCTTCTATGCAGTGGCTCTTTGGCTGCCCCATAGTCGTCGTTCATGGGAATCGTCCTATACACATAGTAGACGCCATTTGTCTTCTTAGCATACCATTTGAACCTCACAACGTCGGAATATTCCTCGTCATCAATAATGGCGAACTGTCCTCTGGTTAAAGGTATCTCCTTCATAAAACCTCCAGGTTATAATAGGGGCAGAAGTAGGAACCTGGAAAGAAGCTACTTCTCTTGCGTGGATTGACCAACCCCATCTATATCTTTTGAATTTCCAGATTCTTTTTTAGTATAATTTCTGCGCCTACGTGTAGCAACCTTCTTCTTAGGTGGCACTACGGCACCAGGCGTCTCACCATACAATGCTTTTGCTACGTTTGGCATAGGATCGTCTAACACAGCCTCTTTTTTAAGCCTCTCATCAAGTACTCTCATAGCTTTATCTGAGACTGTGGGTTCATCTATGATGATTGTCTTAATCCCTGGCCGTTTCCCAATAGTGATTACGAAATGTGGGACTTTATCCCCTTCTCTCAACGGGCAAGGATGGCTCTCTACTTCAAACCCTGAGTCTCTCAGCCATCTCTCTACATTCTTTGGTTTGTAGAATTTATAGTCGTTGTCGGAGTTCCACTTCTTTCTCTTCTGAGTACGAGTGGAGATAACAACCGTATTACACTTAGGCAGGATGTACTCTTTGGTTCGAGCTACGCCCTTGTTGGAGAAATGATAAAGTGCAAAAGAACAGAAGAGAGTATCAAAGGTGTACTTGTCGATGTCTTTAGTGAGGTTCTTTACCTTAGCCTGTACAAACTGGACATTAGGATTCTTGATGAACTTCTTAGTCTCATTGGCCTGAGCTATGTAGCAGTCTCCCTGGTCCGCACCGATGTATGATTTAGCTGTCTGAGCAATGTGGTATCCGTATAATCCAGCGTTACAGCCTAACTCTAGTACCTTCTTGTCTTTAAACTCATCAATGAACTTAAGAAAGAATGGCATTCTCTTTTCAAGCCTTGTCCACTTTTGGTAGACAGCGTGATGCTTCTCCATCTTGCTGTAGAGCTTATCATACTCATTCTTGTCTATCATTTTCATAAAGAAGCCTTTCTCTTAGAGTAATACCGGTTAGTTGCGAGGCTCTGAGCGGAGCTTGCCCCATCTAGACAAGCAAGATACCGTATAAGCCGCTTCGGCCCATCGCATCGCTTCGAGGTTCCCATCACCGCCTCGTACCCATTTAACGTCTGGGTGCCGCATGGACGAACTACCAATGCTTTCTGACAGTGAGTTAACCTGTCCCACAAATGCTGGAGTGTCTCTTCCAGACGTTGGTAGATATAAAGTGCCAGCTCTATTGCCAGAACCGCCAGGATATAACAATAGACTTGCGACTCTAAGGAGAGTACTGGCGTTAGTTGTCTCTGTCTTTGAATTTGGCGGCTCTGTACATATCTTTAACATACTATTCTCCATACAATAAGTCAACAAGTTTCTTCATGTTCTGCTCCCGACTACCTATCTTGTTAATAAGCACTTCTTGCATTTTTTTTACTTTTGAATAATCGGGATGCCGTAAGCATTGCGCTGCTTCTTCGGTGGTATCAAATCGCATAGCCGTATCCTCTGTCGCATAATCATCCATCCCATTATTAGGATGCCTGTTGCAGACAACCAAACAGCCACAGAGAGCGGCTTCAGCAGGAATGTTATGAAACCCTTCGTTAGTCGTAGTAGAAAGCCAGATATCGCAACCACAGTAGACATCATTCATTTGCTCCATGCATAGGTTTGTATACTTGCCTTTATTTAAAACAATTCTAGTAGAATCAGTTTTCTTTATTATTTTTTTTGCCTGTTTGTAGCCTTTTGACTTGTGAAACTTATGATAGAGACATCCAACCACAGGAGGGTCTGCGTTCTTAAACCCTGCGGAGAAGTTAGTCCAGAAGTCCAAATCAAGTCCTGAATAGAATACTCTGCTATGCACACCTCTTTTAGCGAGCCAATTCGTAAGATGTGTGGCATTTGTTATTACGTTAGTCTTCTTGCAAATATCAAGAAGCTTCTTCTCAGACATACTCCAAGAATGAAGGCCCCTGAGCCACAAATACCCAGGTTTTGGTAGGTAGATGACATCAGAAGGGGTAACGGCGATGTATGCATCGCTATTAGAGGGAATCTTCTTAGTCGTTTGTGGACAGGGACCCCAAGTGTATCTATTCGATTTGCAGACTATATCTACAGTGTGTCCAAGTTTAATAAGAGCCTCAGCAGACTTAACAATAGTCCTCGTCCCGCCATTGTTAGCGAGCTGAGACCAGTAAGGGTGCTTGGCTATGAAAGTTATTCTCACAGGTAACTCTCCACGGCTTTCAGTACATACTTCATTTTAGGCTTCCAGTCTGAAGACTCAAGTACAGTACACCTTGTTCCAAACGGGTTCCACTCCTTGGTGTAACGCCATCTGTTTGTTTTACCTTTGAGGATCTTCAGCTTATCCGCACTTGTGAGAACAATATGTGGACAGCCACAAAACGAAGCGAGGTGCATAGGCCCGGACGAGGTACCAAGGCAAACCCTTGAACTGGCTAAAACAGTGCAGAGGCGTACCAGTGGTATACCTCTTAAGTCTGTCGTGCCCTCTATATGGTAAGCATCAGTGCCTATCGAACAGGCCTTAACCCCAAGCTCGGCAACTATCTTCTTATACTTTTTAGGCGAGTAATTTAACCTCCCCTGTCCATACTTCTTAGTTGCACGAGCATGTATTACTAATTCGTAAGCATTCTCTTCAACATATTTGCCGTACTTCACAAACTCCATAGGAGACTTCAAACAAGTCTTTTCTCTGGGTTTGAAGAACTTTGCGTCAGAAAAATGCTTCTCCCACGTATGAAACGGGCTAACTTTCTTACCATCAAGCAGCCATCTATCTGGTAGCCCTTTTCTGTCATCGTTCGAGAATGTGGTAGCGAAGTCTTCATA